>CALUQS010000049.1 GCA_944322975.1 Candidatus Gastranaerophilales bacterium | reverse complement strand
AAAATTCGTTAACTTTTTGGGTGTAATACCCTATGGAATTTGCTCTGTTTGTAATTGTTTTTACAACATCTTTGTAGGTTCTTAAATCTTTTAGAATGAAACTGTTTTCCAGTTTTTTTCTGTACAGGCAAAGCTGATTTTTTGTAAAATCCGATTTTTCAAAAGCCTCGAGCGCGGTTTCTCCTGCAAATTTTCCGCTTATCATTGCAAAATTAGTACCTTCAAAATGGACGTTGTTAACAAGCATGGCCGCGTCACCCGTCACCATTGCTCCGTCAGTGTAAAGCACCGGCAACCTGTTATACCCGCCTTCAGGAATCAAATGGGCGGAATATTCGGCCAATTCTCCGCCTTGTATAATATCCGCCACAAACGGATGTTTTTTCATTGCTTCTAAAAGTTCATACGGTTTGATTTTATATTTTTTTAAATCTTCCAGAGCAACGCCTAAGCCCAGTGCAACGGAATCTTTATTTGTGTAAACAATCCCCATTGCAAAAAGATTTTTTAAAGGCCCCCCAACAAGCTCCATTGCACAGCCTGTTGCGTTTGTTAATCCGAATCGCTGTTCAATGATTTCCGGCGCAAGTTTAATAACCTCTTTTACTCCTAAAAACACGTCTTTAGGTCTTAAATCTTTTCTTAGTCCTATCTGTCTTGCCAGCAATGAATTTACGCCGTCGGCTATTATGACAATATCCGCATAGTATTCTTCCGTGTCTGTTTTGATACCGGCTACTTTGCCGTCTTTTAAGATAAGTTCTTTAACAAGTGTATCGGGCGCATAATAAACACCCTCTTTCACTGCCTGTTCAACGCACCATCTGTCCCAGTTTGCACGTGTAATAACAAAGGCGTTTTCGTTATGCGACGGGTTTTTGTAAGATATTGTCGTAGAATCTGTTTCCGACAACAGCACATAACTGTGGCTGGAAACAAACCTTTCTATAGGTGCATTTTTGTATTCAGGAAAGATTTCAGCTGCTGCATGGGAATATATTACACCGCCATACATGTTTTTGGCGCCTGCAAAATTGCCTCTTTCAACAAGCACAACTTCTTTTCCGCCGCGTGCAACAGTCACCGCTGCACTGACACCCGCAGGCCCTGCGCCTACGACAATTACGTCTGTTTTATTTTGCCGGTTTTGTTCTGGCATAATTTTTTACTCCCCGTGCCTAAATGTTAACCAATTATACTATTAAACTTTGATTTATCGCAATAAACCGTTTGTCGTAAAACAAGTATATTTCGTATGGTCAACTGACTACGATATAAACTATACAGCTATTGTCCTGCCGGCAATATACCCTGTCGACCAGCAGTTTTGCAGGTTGAACCCGCCTGTTAATCCGTCTATATCCAGCACTTCACCGCAAAAATACAAACCGGGCACTAATTTTGACTCCATTGTTTTAGAATCAATTTCTTTTAAATCAACTCCGCCTGCCGTAACAATTTCTTCCCCGTGCGCTGTTTCAACAGCGTGCAAGGTCAGTGATGTCAAATTTTGTACAATTTTTTCCCTGTCTTTTTTAGACAGCTGTCCGGCTTTTATGCCGCAGTCTATACCACACTTTTTTAATATAACTGCAGCAAGGTTTTTAGGAATATAGCAGCTTACTACGTTTAAAACGTCTTTTTGCGCATTTCTTTTAAGCTGTTCTAAAAAAATCGAATCAAACTCGCTGTTTTGCTGCCCGACAAGATTTAAAACTAATTTTAACGGATTTTGTGCATCAAAACCAACATAAGCGCAGTACGAAGATATTCTGTAAATCAGAGGCCCTGAAATTCCGTTATGTGTAAACAAAATGTCCCCCAAAGATGCATGTTCAGGGATTTTTATCTTGTTGTTTTTAAAAAACACCTGAGCTTTTATATTTTTTAAACTCATTCCGCTGAGCGGGGTAAATATCTTTTCGTTAGTGATTAAAGCACTCAACGCCGGCTTAAGCTCTGTTATGTTGTGCCCCAGTTTTTTGGCAATGCTATGTCCGATACCTTTGCCGCCGGTTGATATTACCAGTTTTTGTACAGGGTAATTGCCTTTATCCGTAACAATCTCAAAACCGTCTGCAGCTTTTTTGACGTCCAAAACATTTGCAAACACTTTTTTTATATTTTTTTTATCAATCTGTTTGAGCAGGGCATTTTTTACATCCTTAGAAGAATCTGTTACGGGAAACACCCTTAAATCCTCCTGAACATAGGTTTTTACCCCAGTTTTGTTAAAGAAATCAATCGTATCCTGCGTGCAAAACCTTGAAAAGACACTGTACAAGAATTTTTCTCCTCTGGGATAAAATTTTGCGAGGTCTTTAAAATTAAATTCTGCATAAGCAAGGTTGCAGCGCCCGCCGCCTGTTGGCAGCAGCGTGTTAAGGATAATATTTTTGTCAAATATAAAAATTTTATTTTCAGGGTTTTGCGCGGCAAATATTGCACACATAACCCCGGCTGGGCCTCCGCCTATTATGCCGGCAGTGTTCATGCGCTTTGTCCTCTTGTTCCGTACAAATAGACCTCCTCTACATTATCAAGCTCATCATAAAGGTCGGAAATTGTTTTATTGAGCACGGGGTGAATAAAATCAGGTATTAATTCCAAAAGCGGCACAAGCACAAACGCCCTTTGATGCATTCTCGGGTGAGGGATTGTCAACATGTCTGTGTTAACAACGTCTTTATTGTATAAAATAATATCTATATCGATTGTGCGCTCGCCCCAGCGCTGCTCTTTATCGCGATTGCGGCCAAGCGTTTTTTCTATGCTCATACACTTCAATAACAAATCCTGCGGGCTCAGGTCTGTTTTGATTTCAACAATAATATTTAAAAACCAGTTTTGATTTTTTACACCCCATGGCTCTGTTTCATACAACGCTGTGCTGCGGATTATTTTTATATTTTCCGCAAGGTTGAGGAGGCTTATCGCCTGTTCGATAAACTGCAATCTGTTACCGGAATTTGAACCTAAACACAAATACGCTATAGACATATATTGATATTATAATTTTTTACGGTTAATTACAATTCTAAAGAGGTTATGTTGTTATTATTCTTTATAAAGTGTCTGAGTGGTACACACTCTGCCGAACAAACGATTGAGTATCGTTTGTGAGAGGAGCGAAGACAGATACGTAGTATCTGCTTGCCAAGAACTCTAAAAAATGATTAAGTATCGTTTTTTAGAGGTATGCTAAGTCAAAAGCAAAGCTTTTGCGTGCAGTATAGTTATTATATCGGGGTCAGTTGACTATATGAAATA
>CALUQS010000048.1 GCA_944322975.1 Candidatus Gastranaerophilales bacterium | reverse complement strand
TCGTGAGAGTCCATAACAAAAAAGACCCTAAAAGAGTCTTTTAAATGGTGGGCGATACTGGACTCGAACCAGCGACCCCCACAATGTCAATGTGATGCGCTACCAACTGCGCCAACCGCCCATTTATCTCGTCAATCAAAGCCTTGCGGCTTTGAGATGCGCTACCACCCTCTCGCAACGATACTTAATCGTTGCTCGGCAGAGTGCCAACCGCCCATTTAATTATAATATTAAATTTTCAAATTATTATACGGCTCACAAAAACTATGTTTTTGACTTAGCCTGCCTCCTTCCAAAACGATACTCAATCGTTTTGGTGGAGTCCTTGCTACCACCCTCTCGCAACGATACTCAATCGTTGCGCGGCAGAGTGCAAACCGCCCATTTAATTTAGAATATTAAATTTTCAAATTAATTAACAATGTCTATATTTGTTTATTATGTTTGCTAAAATGAGACATTAAACGTCCTATTCCGTTACGCATTTTAACAAACGCATTGGGTTTTTCACTACGTTCTTTTGAAACGAATTTATCAGACTGGGTTGTAAAAGTATTTACAGGTTTTACTGATACAACCGGCTTTTTATATGTTAAAGGCCGTATTGCACTTTCAATTGTCGAGACCGGGTTGTCTGATATGCCAAATATTTTGCCCATTAATGCTCCTAAAATAAATTAATTTTATAAAACAGGCGGCACCCAGATTCGAACTGGGGATAAAGGCTTTGCAGGCCTCTGCCTTACCACTTGGCCATGCCGCCATATTGGTTAATTCATTCAACGTACAATGTTATTATGGAGCGGAAGACGGGAAAAACTCGTACGACATTCAAGAAATCTATGATTTCGTAGAATGACGGATGCTGGCGATTTGCGAGAGCAAATCGAACAGTAAACCATAGTTGTAGCAAACTTTGTTTGCGTACAAATATGTGTGAGAGTCCCGCTTAATTTTTCAACGTACAATGTTATTATGGAGCGGAAGACGGGACTCGAACCCGCAGCAGCCTGCTTGGAAGGCAGGTACTCTACCATTGAGTTACTTCCGCATAGTTTAAAAAGTTTAAAAAAGGTTTAAAAAGGTTGATTCAGTGGTCGGGATGACAGGATTCGAACCTGCGACCCCCTCGTCCCAAGCGAGGTGCGCTACCAAGCTGCGCTACATCCCGATGCGTTTTGTGTTTAAATTGCACTCTTTTGGGCGCAGCTTGGTTTTTAATTTTTATACTGCACGCAGAAACTGCGTTTCTGACTTAGCATACCTCCATTCGCACGATATTCAATCGTGCTCAAGGAGTCCTTGCTACATCCCGATGCGTTTTATATTTAAATTGCACTCTTTTGGGCGCAGCTTGGTTTTTAATTTTTATACTGCACGCAGAAACTGTGTTTCTGACTTAGCATACCTCCATTCGCACGATATTCAATCGTGCTCAAGGAGTCCTTGCTACATCCCGATGCGTTTTGTAACCGCATACTACTTTATCAACCACAACCTATTCAACTTTCGCTGAATCACATAGCTGAATTTTATTTTTAATAAAAACAAGTATTTATTTTTCAATGTACAAGTTTTAAAAACAGTACTTAAAGTTTATCAACAACATATATAGCCGTCAAGCAATACTACATTTTTCTTGTAACTTTTATAATGTGCCAGCCGAACCTTGTTTGTACAGGTTCAGAGATTCCGCCTATTGGTGTTGAAAAAGCTGCATTTTCAAATTCCGGCACCATTTGTCCTCTGTTAAAATAACCTAGGTCTCCGCCTTTTTCCTTGGATGGGCACAATGAATACTGTTTTGCAAGTGTATCAAAGTCGGCTCCGTTATCTAAAAGTTTTTTGATTTCGTCAGCTTCTTCTTTTGTTTTTACAAGGATATGCTTAGCTCTGACTGTTCTGTAAACTTTTTGCGGTGCCTCTTCTTCATAAGCACAAACTTTTTGTGCAGAAAAATTTATTACGGGAACAGCCAGTGTTCCTGCAAAAATACTTACACATAATAGTTTGACCAAAAAATTTATTTTCATTTTAAACTCTCCGTTTAAGTTCTTTTTCAAATTCTAAATAAAATTTTAATTTCGTACAATCGTCTACAAGGCTATTTTATACACGTCCATAAGCGTCTTCGTATCTTATTATATCGTCTTCCGAAATATAATCGCCTTTTTGTACTTCTATAATCCTTAACTCTCTGTCATAAGGGTTTTGTAATGAGTGAACCGCTTTTAGAGGAATATCTATACTCTGTCCGGCATGCAGCGTGTAGTCTTTTCCGTCTAACACGACCAGTGCGTCTCCTTCTAACACAACCCAGTGTTCCGAGCGGTGATTGTGTGACTGAATCGATAATTTTTGTTTTGGTGACACACTTATTATTTTAGTCAGATATCCTTCACCTTCTGCAAGGCATGTGTAATATCCCCATGGTCGGAATACTGTTTTATGCACTGTTTTAGTGCTTAAATTATCTGCCGCAATGTTATCGTACAGCTCTTTTACTTTTTGGGATTCTTCTTTTTTACAAGCCATCACGGCGTCTTCTGTTTCAACAAGTATTACATCTTCGAGTCCTGAAACAGCTACCAGTTTTTTGGCGCTGTATATGAGGGAATTTTTTACATTTTTAGCAATAACATTGCCTTCTATGACATTCCCGTCTTTGTCTTTTTCTTTAACATCATAAATTGATTGCCAGCTGCCAAGGTCATTCCAGTCAGATTCCAACACAACCATGGCTGTTTTATCTGCTTTTTCCATCAATGCATAATCTATTGAAATATTAGGCATGTTTTCGTAAACCTTAAACGAGATGGATAATGTGTCAGTAAAATTCAGCGATTCTGAATTTTGAGCAATTAAAGGTGCATGTTTTTTTATTTGTTCGCTCCAAACACTGCATTTAGCGCAAAAGATTCCGCTATTCCAGTAATAGCAGCCTTCTTTAATGTATTTAACGGCTGTGTTTTCATCGGGTTTTTCGACAAAATGTTCAACATTGTACCCCTCGTCTACAGGTGTTGAACATTTTATGTAACCGTAACCGGTTTCCGGATAAGCCGGTGTAATTCCGCAGGTAACTATGTACCCTTTTTGCGCAAGAGATTGGACTTTTTTAATAGTGTTTTCAAAGGCAATTGTGTCTTTAACCAGATGATCCGAGGGTAATACAATTATTTCTTCATCTTTATCGGAGTTCTGTTTTATATATTCAACAGCACAGGCAATTGCAGGGGCTGTGTTTTTGCCCATCGGTTCAGATATAACTTTGCCGTTACACTCAATTTGTCTTAGTTGAAATTTGACGTCATTGGCATGTTTTATGTTTGTTATGCACAATATTTTTTCGTCATCGACAATGTTATTTAATCTTTTTACCGTACTTTGTAAAAGGCTCTTGTTTCCGTGTATTGCTATAAGCTGTTTGGGATAAAGTTCTCTGCTTAATGGCCAGAGTCTGCTGCCTGAACCGCCTGCAAGAATAATAGCGTACATTTATTACTCCTCAAATAATATTTTTTATGTTCTTTAGAATAAGTTTACTTGAATATAAAAATCAATTCAATATTTATATTTTAAAGGCACTGAAAGTGTTAGATTTTGGCAGCGGATAATGCAGTGTACTAATTTGTTTTATTTTAAAGTCCTTATCTTGCAAGGTTGTTTTTTCACCTGCTGTTAGCACGGCATTTCTTCTCATAAGCCGTTTTTGTGAGTAATTTGCCATAATATTTCTTACAACCGGGGTTATAATATTGCAGGCAAGAATAGACGCTCCTACTGCGGCAATGACTCCTACACCGTTTTTGTAGCTGTTAAAATTTCTTTGGACATCTTCAACAAGATCAATTTGTTGTTCAAGATTTCGGCCTTTTGCAAGATTTTCAAATGCTGTTTTAAAATCTGGAGCGGGAGTGAAATTGTCCGGGATGTTAACTCCTTTAAGATAGTTCAAGGTGCCGTCTAAAAAAGCAGACATGTTTTGTCTTTGTTTTTTGACCTTAGAAATGCCGTAATTTCTGAAAGTTTCAGCAAAACCTTTTATAAATTCCAGATTTGTGCGCGAATCCGGTTTCATGATTTTCAAAAAATCATTGTTTTTTTGTGTCATGTAGCTTATATTTTCTGACATATGGTCGCCGATATTTTTTATAATCTGGCAAATAGAATAATATAAACCGACATTTACCATACCGTCAGCAATTTCCTGCGGAATAAGAAAACGTTTTTCCTTTTTGTCTATGTCCTTGTTATTCGCAAGCATAAGAATTTGCGCCAGAGCAGACAAGACCCATCCTGCAGCCCCGAGGTGTATAAGCGCAATGCCTACGTCATCGGCGTATTTTCCGTTCCATACTTTATTTGCCAGACTTTCAAAAATGTTTCCCTTAAGCAGCGGCATTTTCTTTAGCCTCCGTCTGGTTGTTTTCTAATCTGTCATGTTCAATATGGCTTTTTACTCTTTTGGTTAAAGCTTTTGTAATGACTTTAGTAAGCGGTGCATCGATTAAGAAGTTTGTAAAAACCATTACTCCTGTAGCGAATATAGTTCCGATTGTTTTTATAGAATTATTGTATTTGTTTATAAAATCTTCTTTTTTAATTTTTGTCTTAGTACAGTCAAACTCCGGCAAAAGTACATCATATTTTGATTTCCTTTTAATTTCTTCAAGGTATTTGGGGCCTTCTTTTAATACATATCTTGAAAATCTTTTTGCAATAAAAATGGTAGCATATCTGACACCTACACCGACAAGCGTACCCGCAACGATTTTGCCTATTGTTCTTGCAACAGAGACGGCTCTTGTGTCTTCGTCTGCCGAGCGATTGTTTAAATCTATAAAAGGTTGCGTGGCAAGTGCCGTAGCACCCTGTATTAAACGCTGCTCCGGAGAATTTATGTATTTACCGATGGCTGTTACAGCCTTTTCGGCTCTGTTACTAATGACAATCGACATTTTGCTTTTCCGCTACACCTGTTTATATAAAACTGAAAATGAAATTTTTTTGCTAGTGTTATTAAAAAATACTTATTTTGCCAGTGTATATCCTGCGTATGTTGCAGCTATACCAGGAATTAAGCTGGCTGATATATACAAAATCGCGTATAATATTTTCCCGTCTTTAATAAAACAAAATGATTCACAGCTAAAGGTGCTGAATGTTGTTAATCCGCCTAAAAATCCGACAGTCAAAAACAGTTTTAATTCCGGCGGGATAAAATCCGCTTTGTGCAGAGTAAGGGAAAATATGTATCCTATGATAAAACAGCCAGTAATATTCGCACATAAAGTGCCGGCAAAAGCATACGTATTGCCAAATAATTTGACTGCAGCCAGTGTTGTTAAATATCTTAAAACTGCGCCCAAGCCTCCGCCTGTGAATACCGCAAGTATATTAATCATTTTATTTCCCTTTTTTGCTTTTTAATTGTAAAACAAAAATTTATTGTTGAGTAGTAATTTACAGCCGGTTATTTAATACTCTGCACAGACACTATGAAAAATTAATTGGCAAAATATATTTTTGTTTTAAAATAATACATATGTATTGAGAGTATCGACGGCTATTGCCGTGGGGGAGAAAAAATTGGATTTCACAACTTTAACTATAGATTTTTTAAAACAGTTAAGTAATATTTTTGGCAGCTACGGGCTTGGTATTATTGCTCTTACTGTCATTATCAGGCTTGCAATGTGGCCGTTGAATGTTTCCCAGCAGCGTTCAATGAAAACAATGCAAAAATTGCAGCCTAAAATGAAGGCAATACAGGACAGATACAAAAATAATCCGCAAATGATGCAGCAAAAAATGATGGAGTTTTACAAAGAACATAAGTTTAACCCCATGGCAGGATGTTTGCCGCTGTTGATTCAAATGCCGATATTTATTCTATTGTATTCATCTTTGATGAGCCCGCAATTTATTTCAATGGCAGGTCAATCTAAATTTCTTTTTATAAACAGACTTGATGCTACTTTAAAAGGCAATGCCGGTGTTTCTAACGACGGTAAATTTTCTGTAGGTGTGCGTGACACCTTCTCTTTAAATAAAAATATTAAAGTTTACATTGGCGACAAAGAACTTGAAAACGCAAAATTATCAAATCCGAGAAATGCTGTTAAAGTGCAAGGAGACATTACTCCGGGACAGCCGGTTGATTTAAAAATCAGTCTTGATGATTTTGATTTAAAATTCAGCCAGCTTGCTCAAATCACAAGCGCTGTAGCAACAGTAACAGACAACAACACAAGAGAAATTGAAACCGTAACCTTTAAAAAACAGGGAGATAATCTCATAGCGTCAGTTCCTACGCTTGAAACAAAAACATCATTTAATTACGATGTACTGCTGCTTGTTGTAATATTCGGAGCATCAATGTTCTTGACCCAAAAGATAATGATGGCGACAAACAAAATGCAGCAGGCAGACCCGGCTCAAGAGGCTATGCAAAAAACTCTGGGTACAATGATGCCTGTTATGCTTACGGCGTCTTTCCTCTTTATACCTATACCTGCCGGTGTTTTATTGTACCTTATTGCAAGCAACATAGTTATGGTATTTCAAACTTTAATTATTAATAAGCAGCTGGAAATGGAAGATAACAAGCCTAAAGATAAAAAGGTGATTGTAGAAGATTCTTCTGTAAAAAATGCCAAAAAGGTTGAAGCAAAGGAAATCAAAAATATAGATTCCGAAAATAAAGAATAAAAAGTCAGGTAATAATGAACGAAAAAGCAAAACAGGCACTGGATATTTTACTTGAGGGCAATAAAAACTTTGTCAACGGAAAATCAACAGCGCAGCATAGGACAGTAGAAGACTTAAAATCGTTGTCACAGGGGCAAGCACCGATAGCGTGTGTTGTTACATGTTCAGATTCCCGCGTTATACCGGAACTTGTTTTTGATAAAGGCTTTGGTGATATATTTGTCGTTCGTTGCGCCGGTGCTGTTATAGGCGAGAATGTGCTTGAAAGCGTAGAATACGCTGTCGACCATTTAAAAGTGCCTCTTGTTATGGTGTTGAGCCACGATGATTGCGGTGTTATGAAAGCAGCTAAGGCTCTTTATCCTAAAGAACCGGAACATCTGGAGCTGTTGATACGTTCGGTTTACGAAATTATAGACAGTGATACGGAATGTTATAACGAAATAGCTAAAAATTATACGCTAACTAAAAAGAGAAAACTCTTAAAGCGCTCAAAGATTTTGAGACAGGCTCATTTTGACGGAAAATTCGAGATTGTCAGAGCTTATTTAAAATTTGATACAGGTGAAGTCGTTATAGTTAACGATTAATTATTTACTCCTCATCACCTTTGCGTTCATGGTTTCTGTATGTCAACATTTGAAACACTGTTGCTATAAGACATATCAGATAGTTAAGTTGTTGTGCTTCACTATAGATTTTGTGGTGGGTACTCAATTTTTCTTCTATATTCTTTTTATCTCTGTATCTGGTATAAGTATATTCGTTAACAGGTATTTTTTTATTATTTTCTTTATCAATATAGTACAAACCGCCGTATTGATCACGCTCATAAGTTTGTTTTATGGAATTAGTATCGTTTTGTGCTTTGAGTTCTATGTCAAAAGTTTTGCTGCCTAATGTATCCAGATTAACAGTATAGGTGTAAATTTCTGCAGGCATGTTGTCTTTTTGGGCTGTAATATCACCGCTCACTATATTTTCATCAAGTCTGTCAGTCGAAAAAGTCATATTGATATCATTATCGCCGGTATTGAATTTGGCTGCATACAAAGAATTACCCACCTTTTTAAGCTCCGGCATCTCTATTTCATTAAACAAATTAAGATGATAAAAAGCGTTTGAGGTTTTGTTTTCCGTAGCAGTTTCTGCGCGTATTTGTTCAAAGGTTTTAAAAGAATTTTCATCACGCTTAAAATGAGAAAGTTTTTCATTTTGTTCATCTATAAATCTTTTGTTAGCAACAGGATTTATTATAAGAGTATTGCCAATAATGAACCAGTATGCTATGTCTGCTAAATTGATACCTTTTTTGCGTTGAGGTTTTGGAAAATCGTCATCTCGCATCCCCCCGCCTGCGCCTGCGCCTGTCGTCATGCCCGGGGCGCGCTTAAACGATTGTCTTTTATTAGAATAAATATTTACTTTTGGTATTTGCATTAATGTTTCCCTAAAAATGTCTTATACTTATAAATCTAAAAAAACTGAATAAAAATTTTTGCTGTATTAATTTATAAGCATGCAATCGCCGTAGCTATAGAATTTATATTGTTCTTTAATAGCTTCTTCATACGCTTTAAAAACAAAATCCTTGCCGGCAAAAGCAGATACAAGTATAATAAGCGTGGATTTTGGCAGGTGAAAGTTTGTAATCAGCCTGTCAACAATCTTAAACTCAAATCCCGGATAGATAAACAGGTTAGAATCTTCAATAGTTTCGATTATCTCTCCGTATTTTTTCATGCATGTTTCAAGAGTTCTTACAGAGGTTGTTCCGACAGCTGTGATTTTTTTGCCCTGTTTTTTTGCTTCTGTGATAATCTGCGCTGTTTGTTTGCAGATTTCATATTCCTCGGAATCCATTTTGTGTTCAAGAATATTATCAACCTTAACAGAACGGAATGTGCCAAGTCCTACGTTTAATGTAACGTTGCAAATCTGGACGCCTTTGTTTTTAAGTTTATTCAAAATGTCGTTTGTAAAATGCAAACCTGCTGTAGGTGCAGCTACTGAGCCTTCTTTTTGCGCGTAAACAGTCTGATATCTGTCATAATCAAGGTGCTTAAGCTGTTCGTCTGTCATATTTCTTTCAATATAAGGAGGAAGCGGAATGTTGCCGACTTTATCAAGAATTTCGTAAAAATCGCCGTCATAATGCAATTCTACAAGCCATTTGCCTTCATTTTGCCTTGTCAAAACTTTGACATAAATGTCAGGTGAAATATCAATGAGCGTTTCTTCCTTAACTCTTTTGGACGGATTTATCAAAACCTCCCATACTTTGTCGCTTATACGTTTAAGCAAAAATACCTCAATATTTGCTCCTGTATCTTTGCGTCCGTATAGTCTTGCAGGTATGACTTTGGTGTTGTTAAGAACAATCACATCGTTTTCATCAAAGTAATCTGTTATATCATAAAAGTGTTTGTGCTCTATTGCTTGAGTTTTTCTGTCCAGCACCATCATCCGGCAATTTTCACGTTTTTGCGACGGAACCTGTGCAATAAGTTCTTTGGGCAGTTCGTAATC
Organism: Candidatus Gastranaerophilales bacterium; assembly: GCA_944322975.1. Taxonomy (GTDB): domain Bacteria; phylum Cyanobacteriota; class Vampirovibrionia; order Gastranaerophilales; family Gastranaerophilaceae; genus Limenecus. The sequence goes on along the minus strand of CALUQS010000048.1, from coordinate 69,186 downwards.
ATAATTGTTTATTGAAAATTTATCGGCTGTTTTGTTCATACGCATCTTCCAACTTTATTTTTTAATTTAAAAAGACTTTGAAAAATCAAAGCCTTTTATTACCATTTATTAATTTAATATAATTTCATTTCTATTACTTTTTGAGCAATTCTTACTGTGTTGAGTGCAGCCCCTATTCTGATGTTGTCTGCTACACACCACAGGTCTATTGCATTGTCAAAGGCAATATTTTTTCTGATTCTGCCGACATAAACAGGGTCTTTGCCGGCTGCGTCAACAGGTGTGGGGTACACATAATTTTCTGTATCGTCCATAACCTCAACACCCCATGCTTTTTCTAAAAGTTCTTTTGCTTTTTGGGCGGTGATTTCTTTTTCAAATTCTATTGTTACAGCTTCGGAGTGTCCGTGAAATACCGGAACCCTTACCGCTGTACAGGATATAGGAATATTTTCGCCAAGGTGAAGAATTTTTCTTGTTTCGTTTGTAACCTTCATTTCCTCTTTTGTGTAGCCATTTTCACAGAATACATCGATTTGCGGAATTACGTTGTATGCAATAGGCTTTTTGAATTTTACGTTTTCAAAATCTTTACCTTCATTAGCGGCAATAGTATTTTCTTTAAGTTCGTTTATAGCTGCAAGCCCTGCGCCTGATACCGCCTGATACGTGCTTACTATCAGTCTTTTTATTTTAGCGTAATCGTGCAGAGGTTTTAAAACCAGCATAAGCTGTGATGTTGAGCAGTTAGGGTTTGGGATAATCCCTTTGTGATTTTTTAAATCCTCATCATTAACACCGACAATAACAAGCGGACAATCCTTATCCATACGGTATGCGCTTGAGTTGTCGATAAATACGCAGCCTCTTTTTACAGCTTCAGGTGCAAGTAATTTTGACGTAGACGCACCTGCTGAAGCGAGTACTATATTTATGCCCTCAAAAGCTTCCGGCGTTGCTTCTGTAATGGTGTGTTCTTCACCTTTAAACGTGATTTTTTTGCCGGCACTTTTTGCACTGGCTAAAAATTTAATTTCGTTATAAGGAACATTTTGTTCCGCCAGAATTTTTAAAATTTCTCTGCCTACTACACCTGTTGCTCCTAAAACAGCTATGTTTGGTTTGTTCATTTAATTATTCCGCCTCTTTTATTTACATATAAATTATAGTATAAAATCATTTTAATCTTGCAATTAATTTAAAGAATGAGTTTTGTATATCACACAATTTGCACCCGAGAGTTTTTTCTTTAGGAACAAATATTAAAGACATATATTTCTCGCAAACGCTGATTTTTTCTTCTTTTATTGCCAGCCTTACACACTCTCTGAGTAATCTTTTTATCCTGTTTCTTTTTACAGCGCGTTTGTGATATTTTTTGCTCACGACAAAACCGTATCTGGTGGGCTGCTGTTCATCTTTTTTTAATTTGCCTGCATAAACAGCGAGCAATGAGTCAGACACAATATGTCTGTTTTTGTATGTTGCATCAAACGCTTTTTTATTTTTTAGTCTGTATTTTTTAGGAATCATACTAATTATTAAAACATAAAAATCTTAAGAAAATTTTGGGTTTGCTTTAGCTCTTAAAGTTTTTTGTTTGAAAAATCTGAAAAACAATAAAATATATAAACTTTTGTTAAGATTTACGCAATTTTTTAAGCTAAAAATACTTTATTTATATATGAAAGCTCTCTCTTCTTATTTAAAATTTCAAGACCCAAAAGGGTCTTTTTTTTATGCTAAATTTTTTCTAAAAGCTCGTTATAAACATCAATCGTTATATGACAAATAGCAAGTCTTCTGTCCACAAGACTTTTTATTGTTGCTTCAAAACATTTAAACAAAGCTTTATCCAGTCCCTTGTCTTCTTTTAATATGTCCATACATTCCTGACGGAAGGTTAAATCACGGGTACGCGCTTCTATTTTATCGGCAAGAAATATTATTTTTTCAAAGTCAGACATAGCACATCTGCCAAGAGTGTGCCACCTTATTGCATCTAAAATTTCTTTGTCGTTAACATTAAATTTTGTTCTTGCCAGATAGGCGCTGACAGGTGCATGCAGGGTTTTATAATTCAACAGTTCACACTCATGAACTTCCGGTATGTGTTCTTTTATGATTTCCACGAGTTTTTCGTTTGGAAAACACTTTGCCGCATCGTGTAAAAGTCCTGCGAGTCTTGCCTTTTCTATATCAAGATGAAACATCCGGGCTAATTCAACAGCAGACTCCATTACCCCGAGCGAATGAATGTAACGCTCTTCAACAAGGTTGTTTTTAAGCCAGTTTTCAATTTCCTGTATACTAATATTTGTATAAACCATATTTATCAATGTATTTTTCCACTTCTTTCGGCACCAGTGTTTTTATAGGAATACTTTTGGAAATATTTTCACGTATTTGTGTTGAAGAAATATCCAAAAAGGGCATTTTCATTATTTTATAATTATACCCTTTATCCTTGAGTTTTTGCAAACAATTTTTATCTTCTAAAAGCTGTTTTTCATCTTCTCTTACAAACAAAATAAAATCTAAAAGATTTTTAAGTTTGTCAGATTCATACCAGCTTTCTATATTTTTAAATGCATCTGTGCCGATGATAAAACTAATCTTTCCGTCAATATCATACATATGGTACAGCTCTTTTACAGTTAAATATGTATAAGACAGTCCGCTTCTTAAATATTCTATATCACAAACTTCAAGATATGCTCTGTCTTTTACTGCAATTTCCGTCATTTTCAATCTGTGATATGCTAAATCCCTGCCCAATGATTTATGAGGCGGGTTTGCAGCAGGTATTACAAGAATTTTATCAAAATTAAACTGTTTTTTTGCGTATTCACAAACTTTGAGATGTGCATTGTGTATCGGGTTAAATGTTCCTTGAAACAAACACAACTTCATCGTTTAAACTCCTTTAATGCGGCAAAATCATATCTTTAAAGTAAACTTCTTCAACAAGAGCCAGTATTTTATTTATAAACTTTTTATATGCGGCTCTGTCAGCTTCTCCGGAAAGTATTATGTCGGCTTTTGCAGCTGTGGGGTGAATGTGTATTTTTGCTTTTGAAGAGGCATTTTCGTACACTTCATCAGCCGAATCTCCGAGTCCTCTTGCCTGTGCACGTTCATAGAATCTTGTTTTTTGTACACTTTGAGACACATCCACGTAAATTTTAAAATCAAAAGCCTCTACAACCTTTTCTGTCAAGGTAAAAAGACCTTCCGAAATTATTATTTTTGATGGAACTGCCTTTGTTACGTTATCTTTTCTTATTGCAGTGCCTGACATATCATACTTTGGCAAATATACTGTATCTCCGAAAAGCAATTGCCTTATATGCTTGTTCATTAACTCAAGTTCCAGAGCCTCGGGTACATCAAGGTCGTAGTGTTTTGCAAATTCCGCAAAGCTGCCTGCTTGTTTAACCATTTCTGAACGGTCGTAATAGTAATCGTCTGTATTCAATCTTGTTATAACATCTTTTATACAATATTCATCAGCAAAAGCCTGAATAGTGTTTATGATATCATAAGCTATTGTTGATTTTCCGCTTGCTGTTTCTCCTGCAATTCCGACAGAACAAGACCGTTTAATATTTCCAGATAAAAACAAAGCCATTTTATATATGGCATTGTTGCTAACTTTTTTAAAAATAGAATCAACAGAATTTACTTCGTCAAAGAAGATTTTATTTAATCTTTTTTCAATATATCGAAGAAGAATTTTATCTTGCTGCTTTGCGTTAGCCGGCAATTTTGTGAGGGGAGAGGATGAAAATTGTTGTGTTATTGTGTTTTGCAATTTGGAATTCCTTTGCATTATTTTTGTTAAAATAAAAACCGAACAAAAAATTTTTTGCCGGTTTTTTTATTAAGTTCAAACTTTTTTAACAATATTATTTTTATCATCGACCATTACAACAGTTGGCTTGAAATTAGCTTTTTCTTCCAGAGTCATCATCGCATAAGAGACAATAATAACCTTGTCACCTATTGCAACCTTCCTTGCGGCTGCTCCGTTGAGGCAAATATCTCTGTTACCGCGTTTGCCTTTGATAATATATGTTTGAAAACGCTCTCCATTGTTGACATCAAGGATATCGACTTTCATTCCTTCCAACATATTAGCCGCTTCCATCAATTCTTCATCAATGGTTATTGATCCAACATACTCTAAATTTGCGTCCGTAACAGTTGCTCTGTGTATTTTTGAGTATAAAAATTCGATTTGCATAATTACCTCGTCAGTTATTCTATCAAAAAAACAAAATTGCTGCATAAAAATTATATAAAATTGTTAAAAATGTTACGAAAGGTTATTTGAATACATGCGTTTTATCTGCATATAGTCAGGGTGCAATATATTGCACCAAATTTCTATATGAAATATTTTGTGCGGTTGAATATTTGAAATAGTTAACTTTGTTTAAACTTTTGGCAAAATTTATACAAAGTATTATTATTTTTATTATGAAGAAAAAAGTTTATGCATATGTTCATACCCATTGGGACAGAGAATGGTACAGAGAATTTGAAGAATTCAGAGTTCGTTTATTAGATGTATTTGATGATGTACTCAATAAATTGCAAACTAATGAACTTGAGACCTTTTATTTTGACGGTCAAACCGCTGCTGTGGAGGATTATCTTGAAATTAAACCTCAAAAAGAAACGGTAATAAAAGATTTGATAGAGGCAAAGAGACTTTTCATAGGGCCATATTATTGTTCTACAGACAGTTTTCTGGTTGACAGCGAGTCTATTATAAAGAATTTGCAAATCGGAATTGAATATTCCAAAAAATTCGGCTGTAATGATTTTATAGCATATCACGCTGACACCTTCGGACATAGCAGCTATATACCCCAGATTATAAAATATTTTAATATTCCTTATGCAATTTTCTGGAGAGGGCTGGGTGAACTTGAATCGGAGTTTTTGTTCAGAAAGCTTAAATCAACTTATCTGATTCAGGGGTATTATCACGATTATTTGTGCCAGCCTTTGTGCTACCGCGACAAGATAAATATGTTAAGAAATACGCTGGATAAAATTGCCGCATATTCATCTGAAAACATACTTTTGCCGCTTGGTGCAGATCATATGGCTGTTGCAAACAATATAAAAACACAACTTAATTATATTAATAATATTTTAAAAGATTATGAAATAATTTTATCTACGCCTTTTGAATACTTTAACAAAGTAAAAAAGAATTTCCGCAGAAATTTGACTTGTGAATTTCGTGATTCCAAAAGAAATTTTATTTTGCCAGGGGTGTATTCTTCAAGAATAGATTTAAAACAGAGCAATGCCAAAAATCAGTGGAACCTTTCACGTCTGGTTCAGCCTTTTCAAGCGATATTCAGCTTTCTTTCGCTTTCAAAATCATACCAGCAGGAGGTTGATTATATCTATAAACTTTTAATAAAAAATCATGCCCATGACAGTATTTACGGCTGCAGTGTCGATAACGTGCATAAAGAAAATCTTATGAGATATTTAAAAGTTCAAGAAGCCTCGAACGCCGTTGTTAAGTCAGTACAAAGAGATTCGGGGAAAAAAACTTATAAACTGTATGCAGTTAATCTTTCTAACTACACACTTAACGGTGCAATCAGGGTAACCGGCAATAAAAATTTGCGCAGACAGTTTAAATCTCAAATGCTTTATCCCAAAAAAGGCTTTTCGCTCCAGAATATGTACGATATTTATACAGCCCCTGTTACAGAGGAATACAGAACCTATTATGAATGTCTTATTGATCTGAAAGATATTAAGCCGTTTAGTATTACGGAAATTACGGATAAACATCTAAATAAAGTTAATACGCTAAAAATAACCAATACGTCAATTGAAAACGATAAAATCGGGTTGTTTGTTAAAAACGACAAAGTTTTGTTAAAGGATAAGACAAAAAACAAAGTTTATGAAGATTTTATAACGTTTATAAACAGAGCGGATATCGGTGACAGCTATAACTTTGGTGCATTAGAAAATGACAAGCCCTTATACTCAAAATTGATTGAAACAAAGATTAAGCAAAAAGGCCATATTCAGTGTGTTCTACAGTTAAAGTTTGAACTTTCAATACCTGTTCGTGCAAAAAACAGAAGAAATGAACGCGTTAAGAGAAAACATATAATAACAATGAACGTCATTTTGCAAAATCAGAATGACTTTCTGGAATTTAATTTGGACTGGGAAAACAAAAGTGTTGATCATATATTGCAACTTGAGTTTTCAATGGACAAACCGGTAAACTACACAGAATCTGACGATCTTGCAGGATATACAACAAGAGAATTTGACCCTGATTATGATATTTATTCTCATCTTCCTGCACCAAGAGGGGTTGAGCTGAAATACAACACTGCTCCTTTCCAAAAATTATTATTTGTTCAGGGTGTCGGTATCATTACAGAGGGGCTTCAGGAATATGAAGTTTATCAAAATAATCTGAGATTGACTTTATTGCGCTCAACAGGCGTAATCTCAAACCCTAAAAATCCTACCCGCGGAACTCCGGCCGGACCGCCTTTGCGTGTTCCTGATTTACAGCTTTTAGGACAGCGCAGCGCAAGGTTTGCAATAACATTTAAAGACAATATACAGGATTGTGAACCTGAGGTGGAAAAATTTTATCAGACTGTTTTATCAGTTAAAACTAATATCAAAGATTTGGTTCTGTTTGAGACAGGCAATTCTAATATTTTAGTCAATACTATAAAAACTAATGATACAGGTGATTTAATTATAAGATTTTTAAATAAATCAAATAAAAAACAGAAACTGAAATTTAGAACTCAAATTTACAATAACGGCATTTTCTATACAAATGCTATGGAAGAAATCGACTCACCGTACCAAGATGGTTTTGTCGAGGCGAATTCTTTTGTTACGGTGTTGATAAAAGCAGATAAAGATTTGTTTATCTTTCTTTCTTAAATTTCCAAGTGAGTTCAACAATATGATTGACGTCATAAAAACCTCATAAAATATACTCTCTCTTTGGTGGCAAGAACTCTGTTTGGTGTTGACTAAATGTCAAGTCAAATATATGACAGTGTTATTTTTTACGAAATCCGTAGCCGGTTGATATTGTACGTCCTATTGATTCGATATTTTTAACAATCGTATTTTTATAATCAAGTGCGGTATTGTTCAAGCCGGCTTTGCCGGGATAGATTGTATATTTTTGTTTGCAATCTTCACTTGTCACATCCGGCATGACTACATTTGCACCGCTTTTTAGTGCAATTAGACGTCCGTTTTCCTGCAAAGTTTCCATTGCCGTTGTTGCCGGAATATTTATATCAGGCAAAAGCAGTCTTGTAAGAGCCATTACTTTTAACGCTTTTATAAGTGTTCCTGCTGCAGTATTTTGCAAAGGTGTATCAGGACACGGGATAAATGGGCCAAGCCCTACCATATCAGCGTTGAGTTCTTTAAAAAACAGTATATCCTGTGCCAGTGATTCATCGCTTTGCTGCGGTAACCCGACAAGGCATCCTGTTCCGACTTCATAGCCCAATGATTTTAAATCATTAAGACATCTTTTCCTGTTTTCATAACTCATAGAGGGGTGCAGTTTTTTATAAAGCCGTTTATCTGTTGTTTCAATACGCAAAAGATACCTGTCAGCTCCGGCATGTTTATATGCCTCATATTCTTTGTAAGACTTTTCCCCGATACTTAGTGTTAACGCAAGCCCTAATTCTTTAATTGATTTAATAATCCTGCATATTGTATCAATGTCAAAAAATGCATCTTCTCCTGATTGCAGCACAACTGTTTTATAACCAAACTCCCGTGCAGTTTGAGCAAGAGCAATTATTTCTTCAGCTCTCATCCTGTATCTTTGCACTGAACGGTTATCTTTTCTCAGTCCGCAATAAAAACAGTTGCATCTGCAAATATTTGAAAACTCTATTAATCCTCTCAGATGGACTTCATCTCCGACATTTTTTTGACGCACATTATCGGCAGTTTCAAATAAAACATCATTAAAAGTATTATCTTTTAAAATTTTTGTAAGTTCTTCCGCAGTCAGGCAGGATGACTCGCCCGCTTTGTGTATTAAATTAACAATATCAGTCAATCCAGCCTCCGCCTATTAAATGTTTGTCATTAACATCATAAAACACAACAGCCTGTCCCGGAGTAACTGAGCTGACCGGAGATTCAAAACTTATTACCGCTGTTTTATCATTGCTGTTATATTTGACAAAAGCTTTTTGCGCCTGCATATTGTAGCGGATTTTTACCATTGCATAAAAAGTTTCAACTTCAAACGGGTACTGAAATTTAACATCTTTTATTGAGAGTGAATCACTGTATAAATCTTCTTTTGTCCCTACATAAACAACATTGTTTTTGGCATCGAGTTTGACCACATACAAAGGCTCTTCAAAGGCAATGCCTATACCTTTTCGCTGTCCGATTGTATATTGCCAAAAACCTTCATGCACTCCCAGTTTGCGTGAGTCTTTTATGTATAAAAAATCCCCTTTTTTTGTACCGAATTTGTTTAAAAGATATTTTTTTGTTGTCAGCGGTTTTGTGATAAAACAAATGTCCTGACTGTCTTTTGAGGATTTAGACGGCAGGTCGTTATCTATAGCAATTTGTCTTATTTCTTCTTTTAGATAATCGCTTAAAGGAAATAGAATTTTGTTCAAATGTTTTTGATTAAGTTCAAACAAATAATACTGCTGGTCTTTTTTTTCATCTCTGGCCGGAAACATTTTTTTTACCCCGTTGTCATCAATAATGCGGGCGTAATGTCCGGACGCAACAAAATCACATCCGAGTGTATCAATTGCGTAATCAAATAACCGTCCCCATTTTATTGTGCGGTTGCATAAAATACAAGGATTCGGAGTTTTTCCGAGTTTATAAGAATTTTCAAAATAATCTATGACGTCTTTTTTAAATTCCCTGCTCAAATTTAAGACATGATGAGGTATATCAAGTTTTTTAGCAACATCATTGGCATTTTGAACAATAGAGTCAAACTTTTCATCATCAACCATTTTGACGGTAACAGCACACACATCATAGCCCTGTTGTTTTAACAGATAACAGGTTACACTGCTGTCAAGACCGCCGGAAAGTGCTACTGCAACTTTACTTTTTTCATTTTTATTAGCCATAAAACAATTATAGTTTAAAATTTTTATTAAATCAGGCATGTAATTCCGGTTTTTGCCAAAAATTAAGAGAAGAAATGTCCTCTTTTGGAATCCAGAGTTATCTTGTCAAAAGAATAGAGTCTTGCCGGTCTTTTAGAACCTGATTTAGTGTATTCATCCAGCTCTTTCAAAATAGAAAGCGATAAAAATTTCTTTCTGAAATTACGTTTATCAAGCTTTTTCATAAGAATCAGTTCGTAAGCTTTTTGAAGCTCTGTAAGAGTAAATTTTTGCGGCAAAAGCTGGAACGCAATCGGACAGAATTCAAGACGTTCCCGCGTACGTTTAAGTGAATATTCAATAATCTCTTTGTGGTCGAATGCAAGCGCCGGAAGACTGTTGACAGGATGCCATTTTACCTCTGTGATTTCCGTGTTTTCTTCAAAAGAAAGGACTATGTCATCAGAACGTATCAAAGCAAAATATGCGCAGGTAATAACACGTGCAGCAGGGTGACGCAGCGGGTCTCCAAAGGTATAGAGCTGTTCAAGATAAATATTTTGAACGTTTGTTTTCTCTTTTAAGATACGTAAAGCCGCCTCGTCAATCGTTTCCGAAATACGGATATAACCGCCCGGCAATGCCCATTTGCCTTTAAAAGGTTCGTTGGCACGTCTAACAAGTAGTACCTTTAGTTTATCATCTTTGATAGTAAAAATAACTACGTCGGTAGTGACCTCGTGTGTTTTTGTCTCTTTAAACATTCGTCCTCAGCTCGTTTATAACCATGTTTATATTTTAAAATAAAAAAAAGCATTTTGTACTTTTTTGATAAATCTTTACAAAATGCTTTTTATATTGTTAAGTCTAAAGTGTTAAATAGAACCCGTTAATGTAACTATAGGAAGGCTGTCAAGTGTATTTTTTCTTAATACATTAGCCTCTTTGTCTATAGTTAAAGGCCCTTTGTAAATACCGTTTTTTTGATATTTCAATATGGCAGGATCCGGATTAATTTTTTGTGAATTATATTCATTCATGATTCCGCTGATAAAACGTTTTGTCTCTGCAAAAGGCGGAACACCTTTGTATTTGTTGACATTACCAGGGCCTGCGTTGTATGCTGCAAGCGCAAGTTCCATAGAACCGAATTTTTGATACATCATTTTGTAATACATCAAACCGCCTCGGATATTATCACTCAGCTGATACGGGTTATAGCCGAGTTTTCGGGCGGTTGAAGGCATTAGCTGAAAAACGCCAACAGCACCGAATGAACTTCTTTTTTCATGTACAAATCCTGATTCCATTTTAGCTATACTCAATCCGATAGCAGGATCCACGCCCATTTCCAAAGAGTGCTTAACAATGTAATCTTTGACTGTTGCTTTTGACGTAGCTGCTTGCGTGTATTGCGGATTTGCTAAAATGCAGGAGATGAGTAGTAAGGTTAGTGTTAGTAACTTTCTAATCAAATTGTAATCCTCTGTTTTGTAAATCGAAACGGGGTAAAAGCTTGTATCTACGGCTCGATTTTGTTTACGGCTGTTAAAAATACAACCTTCCTCCAAAATTTGGGCTGTTATCAGTAGTCTTGTTAAAGCTGTTGCGATGTAATTATTTCAGCACGTATTTATTTTACACCGCCGGTGCTGACTAACCGTCCTAGCCCCATCGGGAGCCCCCGGAAAACAAATTTTTTAATCTGATTGCTTTGACATTCACAAAAAGATTAAATAACCTGTTTCTTGTTTATATTACTTCATAAAGATAAAAAGTCAAGTCCTGTGTGTGTTTAGCTCCTGTATTGCAAGTTATTGCTGCTTTTTAAAGACATTTTAATTTTTAGATAAAGTGAAAAATTTTTTAATTAGATGACTGAATAATGGTTTGTGATAATATAATAATGAGGGAGATTTGAATGCCAAGAAAAAAATGTATAGAAATTGTCCTTGATGTTGAAACAACCGGATTGGATTATAAAAAAGAAAGAATAATAGAATTTGCTGCTGTAAGACTTGAAAACGGGGTTATAAAAGACAGCTATGAAACGTTGATTAATCCCCTGCAGCATATACGAAAATCAAGTATGGCAGTGCACGGTATAACAGAAGAAATGGTTGCTGACAAGCCTACTGAAGAAGAAGTCATGCCAAAAATTTTAGAATTCATCGGGGATTATCCGTTAGTTGCGCATAATGCAATATTTGACTATAACTTTATTAATGAGGCCTCTAAAAGACTTTACGGAAAGCCCATAGAAAACCAGAGGATTGATTCACAATTTTTATTTAAAGAAGTTTATCCGGAGTTTGAATCTCACGGGCTTGAAAACTTGATGAACAAATTCGGTGTGGAATTTGATACAAGACACCGTGCAATGGCAGACACAATAGGTCTGGCCAAAGCTTACCCTAAACTCAAAAAATTGTATGAGAAAAAATACGACTGGCAGATGAAACAGATTGATAACATTGAATATCTGTTTGAAAGATACCTGAGGATTCAACAGGCTGTCCAGACAATGCAGTCGGAGCTGCAGGATTTAAAATCAATTTTTAAACTTTATTTTGACGAGGGTGGAAAACCCGTTGAGTCTATGACGGGAGAAACTCTTGTTTATCAATCAAAACAGTCTTATTCTTATGATTTTGTTCAAATAAAAGATATCTTAGATGAAATAGGAGCCCTGCCAAAAGCTGTAAAACTTAACAATGGTTTTGTTGACAGACTCGTTAACGGGCACAGTCTTGATGAAGAAACAAGAGAAAAAATAAAAGCAGCAAGATACGATTTTTCAGAGACAAGAAATATTCAAATATTGAAATCAGACAAACACAACTCTTGATTTTGTTTAAAAGAGTTTCTTTTGAATAACAAGCCCGGGGTATTTTTCTCTGAAATATTCCATCTGCTCAGGGGTTAATTTTTTAGGTGGTCTTGCCACTAATTTTAAACCGGTGCCGCAAGCCGGTCTTTTAAAATATTTTGCATATTCGTTGCGGTATTTACAAAGTATTTCTTCTATGTATCCGCAATCTTGCAACCACGGGTCAATAATAATAGTTTTTTTTGAATTATTATCTGTTTTTATGAATGCTACACTATGATTGAGAAAATTTCCTGCACTATCAACCAGCGAGGCTTTGCCGCAATTTTGTATACCATTTATGCGCAATGCAAGTTCTATTAGCTCTGATTGTTCTGCACAGGCGCCAATTTTTTCTTTTGATATACAGTAGAGAATATTTTTGTACCAGGTAAAAGGATTTTTTACATAGCGCCTGTCCTGTCTGTAATCTAAAAGAATTTTGTTTTTAGAAAGAATAAATTCCTTAAATTTCTTTATTAACAAAAACTCCGGCCACGCTTCATGCGCAGCTTTCGAGTAAGCAACAACAGGAAAATGCCGGTTAACTGTACGGCGTAAATAATCGGCATCTTTTATCAGACTGTTTCTTGATTTGAACGATATTACCGGATTGATTTGCATACCTGCATAAAACATCTGAAATTTTAAAATTGCTATTATGGTAAAAAATGTCTTAGAGGAACCTCGTTTGTCGCACTCTGCCGGGTAAATATGCCGCCGGCATATTTATATTTATGAGAGGCAGCGAGGTCGCATAATTCATCAGGTTTATGCTATCGAGGGCAGTGGATTATATGAAATTATGAAATAATTGCAAAAATAGTTGATAATCTGTGAGTATCTGTTTTACAAAGAAAAATTTTTATTTGATAATAACTCTAAATAATTAATTTCAAAAACCGAGGTTTTTAGTGGACAGTAACCAAACAATAATTGATTTTGAAAATGTGTATGTCAACTATGCAATGACAACTGTTTTAGAAAATATCAATCTAAAAATAAAAAAAGGTGAAAACTGGGTTATATTAGGCCCAAACGGAAGCGGCAAATCAACGTTAATGAAACTTTTTTCAAATGATTTGTACCCAAACACACAATATCCGTTTAAAAAAGAAATTTTTGGAAAAGACAGGTGGGATATTTTTGAACTAAAAAAACATCTGGGAATAATTTCCAATGGTTTACAAAGTCGTTTTTCTGGTTTCAGTCCGTCAGAAACAGCATACGAAGTAGTTTTAAGCGGATATAACAGTGCGCTTGGCGTATACAGACACCACAGTTTTTCTGATGAACAGATTAAAAAAGCCGAAGAGGTAATGAAATTTCTTGAAATCACAAAACTAAAAGACAAAAAATTTGCTCAAATGAGTTCAGGCGAACAAAGACGCTGTTTAATCGGACGTTCTCTGATTCACAACCCCGAGGCTTTTATTCTTGATGAACCAACAACCGGGCTTGATGTAAAGGCACAGTATAGTTTTATTAATACTTTACAAAAACTTGCCCAAAATGCATGTATAATACTAGTTACCCACGATGTTGCAGAAATTTTTCCGCAGATTACTCACGCAGCACTGATATACAACAAAACAATATACAAACAGGGGAAAAAGGAAGATATACTTACCTCATCTAATTTGTCGAAAATTTTTGACGCTGATATTGATTTGGGCAGTAATTGCGGCAGATACTATATAAAAAGCATAAAATTTTAAAAATAATAACTTCCTGCTAAAATATTATTATGAAAGAGCTTGAATATCTTGATATAATAAACAAAACACTTTCTGATGTTTCTCTTCTCGGGGATGATTGCGCTTATCTGAAAGATTTTGACCTTTGTATAACACAAGACAGCCTGGTAGAGAATGTTCATTTTTCTCTTAAGACAACTGATGCATATACACTCGGTCAAAAAGCAGTGAATGTTAATTTGTCTGACCTTGCAGCCGCCGGTGCTGTGCCTTTGTTTGTTACTATTTCTCTTTCTCTTCCTAAAAATAAAGATATTGATTTTGTTAAAGATTTTTACAAAGGTGTTGAAAAATCTGTTTCCAAATACGGGGTTACAGTTGCCGGAGGAGATTTGACCGGTGCACAAAATGTGTATATTTCTATATGCGCCGCAGGCAAAAAATATAACAATGTAAAAGTATCAAGAACCTTCGCTAAACCCGGGGATATAATTGTTGTAACCGGCACACACGGCAGCAGTGCAGGAGGTTTAAGACTGCTTTCTCAGAAAAAGACAGAACCGGCTCTTCTTTTAAAAAAACATCTCTTACCGGAAGCGCAAATTGAAAAAAGCAAGGTCATCATGCAGACCGCTTTAGAGTGTAATATAAAAAGTATAGCAATGATGGACTCTTCCGATGGTTTGGGTGATGCATTATACAAACTTTCTGCCGTATGCGGGTATTTGTTCGATATCGATTTACCATCAATACCGGTTGACAAAGAATTAAAAGACACCTTCCCTGATGATTGGAAAAATCTTACAATGTGGGGTGGGGAAGATTTTGAACTTGTATGCTGCGTTGAACCCAAAATTTTTGAAAAACTTGATAAAACAAGTTTCTTTAAAATAGGTACGGTTTCTGATAAAAAAATAACAAAAGGAATTGCTGCAAAAATAAAACAGGAATTTGAAGATAAAAGTTTTAAACATTTTTAAAGGATATAAATATGAAATTTGCTGTTGTTATAACTGCCGGCGGAAGTTCAGCCAGATACGGAAAAAATAAACTTCTCGAAAAAATCGTAGAGAAAGAAGTTATTCTTCACTCAATAGAAGCTTTTTTGCCTTTTAACCCGTGTGAAATTGTGGTTTCATCTTCAAAAGATTTTGAACAGGAGTTAAAAGAACTATTAAAGAAAAATAATCTTTTTGGAATAAAAGTTGTTCCCGGAGGCACAACAAGGCAAGCTTCTGTGTATAATGCGCTTAAAGCGTGCGCTAATCCTGATATAGTTGCAATACACGATGCGGCCCGTCCGCTTGTAAAACAGGAGGACATAAAAAATTGTCTTGAAACAGCTATAAAAACAAAAGCTGCTATTTTAGGCGTCAGGGCTGTTGACACAATAAAAAAAACTGATGAAAATAACAAAATTACTTCAACACCTGACAGAAATTGTCTCTGGTATGTTCAAACACCTCAGATTTTTGAATATTCTCTTATTATGCAGGCACACAAAAAATTTGAGGGACGGGGATTTTCGGATGACTCAGGACTTGTCGAGGCGCTTGGCAAAGATGTTTATATAAGCGAGGGCAGTTATTCTAATATAAAAATTACAACTAAAAAAGATATTCACCTTGCACAAATGATGTATGTAAGCGGTGAAATAAATTGCACCTAGTCTTTCTACAGAAAAATTTTTAACAAATTTTTCATATTAAAATTTAATGATATAATGTTAAAAGTTGGAGAATCATCATGAATAACAAACGCTGGTACGATCAGGAACCAACTTTAAGTCTTGCGGTCAGTTTAATAAAAAACGCAAAACACGACACGCAGATTGAATGTGCTCGTTTTATTAAAAATAAAGCGCAGGATTACGGGGTTGTGTTGCAAAACAATTTGCTCGGTGCATTCAATTATGTTTTGAACAGATGGTATGACACAGATGAGCAAATTGCCGAAGCTTTCGGATATTTAAGAGAAGCTGATGAATCGACCCGCAAACAAATAGCCATAGAGATAATAGGATTTCTTGAAAAAGCAGAAACGTTATAGAAATGAATGTTAACAAAATTTTATTATTTATATTTATATTAGTTGCAACGCCTTTTCTCTTGCAATCACAAGCTTTTGCAATGAAAATAGGTTTGGTAGACGGGGTAAAACAGGTTAGTGTGGGAACAAGCAAAGATGCCCAATTAATAAGCCCTTTGCATAACAAAGCTTTTTACAAACTATCGGCAATGAAGGCATATCCTTTTAAAGCTACAGGCAATACAATTTCTATTGAGCTGCAAAATCAATGGTTTAATCTCAACATTAACAGAGTTGTTGTAAAACCTAATGACAGCGGATTTATTTCTACCAAAAGAAGATGGTACAGAGGTGAATTTATAATAGAAAACCGTGGAGGAAATCTTGTTGTAGTAAATAATCTGCCTTTAGAAGATTACCTGTTAGGTGTTGTTCCGTCTGAAATGCCTTCAAAATGGAGTTATGAGGCTTTAAAGGCGCAGGCAATTGCAGCAAGAAGTTATGCTATAGCCAATAAGGGGAAAAGAGCCTCAAGAGGTTATGATTTAAAAGATACACCCGAAGATCAGGCCTACGGCGGAGCTTCTGCGGAAACAGCCACAACAAACAGTGCAGTTATAGAGACAAAGGGTGTTGTTATTACCTATAACCAAAAAGTTATACCTGCGTACTATTCCGCTTCAGCAGGCGGGCATACGGTTAATTCAGGTGCTGTATGGAATAAAGATTTACCTTTCTTAAAATCCGTACCTTCGTTTGATGAGGGAATAAAAAAGAACGGGCATGGACTCGGAATGAGCCAGCATGGTGCTAACAAGCTTGCACAAAGCGGGTACAGTGCTTATCAAATCTTAACTTATTATTACAATAACGTAAAATTCGGTAAATTAGATCCGGCATGGGCGCTATAAAAACAACAGCTAAAACCCGCTTGTAATAACTGTTTTTAGTTTTGCTATACTTGTAAAACTAATAATAAATGAAATATTTGTTTTTTGTTACATAAAAATGCTTGCTAAATTGGGGAAAATAGATATAATAGTCTATGTTAACAAAAAGGAGGTTCTTATGAACAAAGAAGAATTAGTAAAAGAAGTTGCAAAAAAAGCAAAAGTTTCTCAAAAAGCTGCTGCTGATGTTATTGCCGCTACTTTAGAAACTGTTACAAAAACTGTATCTAAAGGTCAAAAAGTTACTTTGGTTGGTTTCGGTACTTTTGAACCAAGAAAAAGAGCAGCTCGCTCAGGTCGTAACCCTCAAACAGGTGCTACAATCAAAATTGCTGCTAAAACAGTTCCTGCTTTCTCAGCCGGTAAAAAATTCAAAGAAGCTGTTAAGTAATTTTAAAATTATAAAAACAGAGCACTTAGCATACTGTTAGGGGCTCTGTTTTTTTTTGTGTAAACTATTTATTTAAATAATCGCTAAAACTCTTTTTGTTTACTGTATACCCGCATCCCTCGTGCAGCGCAGCCGGATAATTGATTTTGGGCAGCGGATAACGTTTGCACATTTTGAGCCTTTTATTGTAAACAGAACAAAGACCGTCTTTTGTCACATATTTGCATGCAAAAATCAAATTGCCCTGATCATCTGTTCCTTTTATATAAAATCTTTTGTATGCTGGAAACAAAAACTGCATAATTTTAAATTCGTCTGGTGTATATGTGTCATAACTGTACATATAATTGCAGCATTTGCCGCATTTTTTGCAGGAACCCGTAATTTTGTACTCTAATTTTTCCGGTACAAAATATGACATTATTTCCCAGTAAATTGATTTTAATAAATCAAACATTCACAACACCGCATAATGATAAACTTAGAAAATTCATATACTTAATTATCTGAATATAATATATCAATTAATTTTTTCAATCAAAATTTTGTGTTCGGTTTGTTTAGTCATAAGTAATATTTATTAGATATATATAATTTTAATGTTAATTAACATAAAGTGTACTTTGTACTTTTCAAATGTAAAAAGATGTGTTAAGATTTTTTATACAAACTTTAAAAACGGGCAATTTTTTTTAGCCTCATGTTTTTATTAATATGTGAAGTTGAATCAAAAATTGTGTGTGAAAGGAAGTAATCTTAATGTTAAATCTTATCAGCAATTTTATTGAAACCGTTCTTTTAGGTCTTTGTGAACTGGCTCCTGTTTATATAACAGTAGATTGTGACAATTATATTAAAAGATAGTTTTTCCCTGGTTTTTATACAGCTGTAATTTAATATTTTATAAAATCCGAGAACCTTTTTCCGGATGTTAATTTAGCTGCAAGATTATTGTTGTTATAATCATTGCCTGTCCCTTTTTGTAAACCTGACTGAATAAAAGGCTCAGGCGTTTTTTGGTGCATAGTTTTTTATTGGAAAACTCCGCAGAGAAAAATTTATCATTTGATAAGAATTTATGGTAAAATAACACTAGAATTTTTATGTTAATTTCGGGCGATTTTTATGGATAACAATTTGAATGTATTACTGATTGATAGGGAAGAAAACTCCAGAAACGTTATAAAAGCATACCTGAATGAAGTCGAAGGTGTTGGTATTGCTGCAGAATTTTCAGATTACGAATCAGGGTTCAACCTTGCTTCAACCTCAGGCAAGTGTATTGTCATTGTTGATATCTCTGACAATATGGACAGAGTTGTGACCGATATAAAAACGCTTAAAACATCAAATAAAGAGGCTTATATTGTTGCATTATCCGGAAGCAACAGTGCTGACATAATTATAAAAGTGTTACGAGCAGGAGCAAGAGATTTTATCTCAAAACCTGTTATAAAATCGGAATTTTTAGAAATACTATCCAATATTATAAGCGATATTAAATCTGATAAATCACAAGATAGCTGTAAAATTATTTCGACTTTTTCAAATAAAGGCGGCATTGGCAAAACCTCTATAGCCGTAAATCTGGCTGTTGAATTAGCACAGTTAACTAAAGAAAAAGTTGCGCTTGTTGATTTGAATTTACAGCTCGGAGATGTAGCAACTTTTTTGGACATGACCCCGCCTTTTGCAATGGATTATATAGCAGATAATATCAATAATCTTAGTGAAGACGAACTTTTAAAAACAATGAGCCGCTACAAAAACACAAGCCTTTACGTTATTGCAGACCCTTTGAATATTGATAAATCTCAGGATATAACCGCACAACAGATTAAAAATATTTTAACAGCATTAAAAAAGATTTTTTCATACATAGTTATTGATATTGGTACAAATATCGATTCTAAAACAATAAGTGCGCTTGATTATAGCGATTTGATACTTTTGATTGCAATAGTCAATCTGCCGGCTATAAGAAGTACGCAAAGATGTATGGAGTTATTTGACAAGCTGGGATATAATGCTGATAAAATAAAGCTTGTCCTCAACAGGTATATGGAAAATGAGGACATAAAGACCGCTGATATAGAAGAGGTTGTAAAACAAAAAGTGTATTGGAAAATACCTAACAATTATCTTATAATGATGTCAGCAATCAACAAAGGTGTACCGGTTAACGAGATTAATCCAGACTCAAATGTTGCAGTTAACTATAAAGAATTTGCATCAAAGATATCGGATTATTTAATTACACAAAAATTGAACAAAAATTGTAACAGAGAAGTAAGAATATAGTTGGAGTAGAACATTGTCATTAAAAGATAGAATAAAAAGTAAAAAAAGCAGTTTTTCCTCAGAAGCAGGAGAGTACAAAATTTCAATCGCAAAGCTTGCTAAAGCTGCTTCTAAAGTAAAAAATCCTGCTGATTTAGGCAATATTGTGAAAGAATTTTCAAGATTTTTAAACGCAATGGATGCAAGGGATGCACAATTGATATTTAGAGGTAATTTTGATTTAGGTCAAAGAACTCTGTTAAACTGTGTACTTTCCAATTTTATTGATGACGGAATCTATGATGAGGAGGAAGAATCGGAAGATGAAACCGCCTCAACCTCAAAACTTGTCAGAAGAAGAAAATCCGTAAAAGAACGTCTTGAAGAAGAATCTGAAGAATAAATATAAATCAATATAACACAGTTTTAAGCAAGATAAGGCAGTTAAATTATCTTGCTTATATTAGTTACACAACCCGATTATATTTTACATCCTTTCAGGTGCATCAACAGCAAGGAGTTCCAGTGCTGTTTTTATTACTGTTGAAACTGCTTTAACAAGCGCCAGTCTGGCGGCAGCGAGTTTTTTATCCTCTGTCAGAACCCTTGAAAATGTATAAAACTGATGAAAACATCCTGACAGGTCTTGCAGATATTTGCAAATCATATAAGGCGCTCTGTTTTTGGCCGCCATAAGAATGAGAGGTTTGAACTCTTCAAGTTTTAATATTAATTTTTTAGCCGACGCACAAGCTTTTGTATCATCAACCGACCATAAAAGGTTTAAGTCCGCCTCCATAATCGCTTTATCAAGTTCAGACTCTTCAAATAACGCAGGTATTTCTTCTTTAGTCTCAACATTAATACGCGGTGTTTTTGCATTTCTAAAGATAGAGCAGGCTCGGGCATGTGCGTATTGAACATAAAATACCGGATTGTCGTCGGTTTTTGATTTTGCAAGTTCAATATCAAAATCAAGCGTAGTGTCAATGCTTCTTATAATCATCCAGTATCTTGTTGCATCAACACCGACCTCTTCAATAAGGTCTTCTAATGTGACCATATTTTTTCTTTTACCCATGCGGGTTGCTTCACCGTTTAAAACAATATTAACAAGCTGTCCCAGCAAAACCTCGAGTTTGTCAGGGTTGTCACCCAGTGCCTCAATAGCAGCTTTCATTCTTGCAACATAGCCGTGGTGGTCTGCACCCCAGATATTAATAAGCTTATCAAAACCTCTTTTAATTTTATCGTGATGATAGGCTATGTCGGCTGTTAGATAGGTGTTTGAACCGTCTGTTTTTTTGAGAACTCTGTCTTGATCATCGCCGTATAGTGATGACTTAAACCATAGTGCCCCGTCTTTTTCATATAACATACCGAGTTCATTTAATTTATTAACACATTGTTCCACTTTTCCTGATTTATGCAGATCAGTTTCCGAATAAAAATTGTCAAAATGAGTATGAAATTTGTTTAAAAGTTCTTTTTGAAGTTCAAGCATTTTAGCCTTTGCAAAAGAACTCAGCGTGTTGAGCTGTTCGTCCGATAAATCTTTTGTTAATGCTTGAGCAATTTCAGGATTTTCTTTAACAAAATCTTTTGCAACTGGAATAAGATAATCTCCGGGGTAGTATGATTTTCTTTCTGTTTCATCAGCAGGAAAATCAACATTTTGCCCTAATTCCTGTAAAACCCTTATGTGCAATGAACGCCCGAGGTTTTTAATCTGATTGCCGGCGTCGTTGATGTAAAACTCTTGATAAACATCATACCCGGCAAATTTTAAAAGATTTGCAAGAGCACTGCCCATCGCTGCCCAGCGGCCATGACCTATGTGAAAGGGGCCTGTCGGGTTTGCTGAAACATACTCAAGAATTACTCGCTGCGAGCATCCGTAATCATTTGAACCGTAATTTGATTTTTCGTTCAATATTTCTCTAACAATTGAATTAAGAAACGATTTGCCGGTTTTAAAGTTTATAAAGCCGGCAACAGTAGAAATTTCACAGTCTTCAATGCATATCGATTCAGCGATAGCTGCGGCAATCGCCGGCGGCGCCATTTTTGCCAGTTTAGCAAGAGATGAAACATTTATTGCAATATCACCAAACTCTTCATTTTTTGGAATTTCAGCATTCAAAGTAAAACTGTCTTCTTCTTTAAGCTGATTGAGTTTGCCGTTTTTAGCCGCAGTTTTAACAGCTTTTGTTGTAACATCGATAATATACTGTTTTAACATAATCCACCTTATTTTTTAATTCCACAAAGATTATAGCCAAAACAATACTGAATTAAAATACATTGCTAATTATTTGTTGAAGTTGAAAGAATTCGTTTCTTCATCGCATAAAAGTAAAATTTGTCCATTTCTTCAAGACAATTGTCAATTACTTTTATAAGCTCAATCAAATCCTGCTGCATTTTCATGTGTTTTATTTGATTTTCGTCGTATTCGTTATTAAGTTCCATGTATTCTCCCTTGTTTAGAAACTACATGTTATATATCGGCAAATTTTTTTTAAACTTTATAATTTCAGCGTATTTTGTTACAATTTGTTAATTTCTGAATTTCCAAAATTTATTGTTCTAATAAGCATAATTTTTATAAAAAAATCCCTCAAAACATTGAGGATTATTAATCTTTGATAAGTTTTTATTTGACAAAAGCCTTTAAAATTTTTAATATTATATTTATAGTAATAAATACTAGGATAATTAAATGGAGAAAACTAATGGTCACAAAAGCCTACACGGATGATGAATTTGAATCACTTATTTCGCAGTATGATTACAAATTTCAAAAAGGCGATTTAGTAAAAGGTATGGTCTGCGGATACGATTCTGACGGCGTAATTGTTGATATAGGAGCAAAAACATCTGCCAGTGTTCCGGAAAGAGAAGCAAGAATTGATACATCCGTTTCTGTTGAAGACACCCTGAAAAAGGGGGAAGTTTATGAGTTCCTTATAATTAAGGAGGAAGATGAAGACGGACGCTTTACCCTTTCGCATAAAAAAGTTGCAATGGCATACGCCTGGAAGGAACTTGAAGAACTTAAAGAAAAAGACGAAACTATTGAAGGAACTGTAGTTTCTGTTGTAAAAGGCGGCGTGCTTGTTGAAATCAAAGGTGTCAGAGGCTTTGTGCCATCGAGCCATTTGAGAGCTAAAGATACAGACAACATTGTCGGTCAAAAAATAGAATTAAAAATACTTTCTCTTGACCCTGCACAGAATAACTTTATACTGTCAAATAAAAAAGTATATTCAGACAATCAGGAAGAAACAAAAGAAAATATGTTCTCAAATCTTGAAGTTGGACAGGTCGTTAAAGGCGAAGTTGTCAGAATAACAGATTTTGGAGCATTTATAGATATCGGCGGTATGGATGGATTGTTACCGCTTTCTCAAATGTCATGGAGATGGGTTGATCATCCGTCTGATGTTTTAAAAATCGCAGATACTATCAATGTTGAGATTATTGGTATAGATCATGACAAACAGCGTGTCAGCCTGAGTCTAAAAAATCTTGAAGCGGATCCGTGGATAGAAGCTAAAAAACAGATTAAAGAAGGCGATAAGGTTGAGGGCACAATTACCCGTATAAAACACTTCGGGGCTTTTGTCGAAGTATTTGCAGGTGTTGAGGCTCTATTGCCCAACAATGAAGTCACTGACTATCAAAACAAAAACGGCTGCATTCTTGCGGTCGGTGATAAAATCAAAACGACAATTATTAAATTTAATCCTGATGACAGAAGAATCAGCCTGAGTATTGAAGGTGACTAAAACAGGCATTAAATAAAAATTTTTTTAAGAGACCCGTTATTTTTTAGATGCGGGTTTCTTTTTGTCTGTAGAACCAGCCTGTTTGGGCGGATACTGCATACCTTTGTAGTTTAAAAGCAGAGTTTTAGGGCTTATGAGTCCTGTATCAAACAATAATTGTGCCTGTGCTTTGTTGTATTCAATGATAGATCTCAAAAGCTGCTGGCGCGCGCTCGTCTTTTCTGTTTGGGAAGTTAATACGTCAATAAATGTGTTCTGTCCGACATCAAACCCTATCAGTGAAAATTTCAGCCCCTCATCAGCGGCTTTTACCTGTATTTTGTTTGATTCAATCTTTTGCAAGGCTGTTTTGGAACTGTAGTAGGAGCTGACAATGCTTTCTTTTATTTGTCTTTCGAGGTTAGTAAGTTCATAACGTGCTGTTTTTATTTTGGCAAGGTCGGCGTTTTTCTGCGTTATGGTTCCAACACCGAGTTTTTTCCCTATTGGTACATCTACATTTAAACTCAGAGTGTGGTTTGCACGCAAACTTCCGGTTGAAGTTGTGCCGACTTTTGCAAACTCAAAACTTAAGTTTATATTAGGCGCAAAGTCGGTATAATTCTTATTTTTTAAATTTACAAGCGAGCGAATCTGCGCCTGTTTTGTTTTTACATCTTCCCTGGCCTGCAGTGCCACGTTATAAAGGCAGTCTATGTTGTTCTTTTTATGAACCAGTTCTCTCGGCGATACTATATGTTCATACGGATACAGGGTCAAAGTTACATTTAACCCCATTATATTGGCAAGCTGCGCCTGTTTAAGCCTGAGATCATTTAATGCATTTATAAATTGCTGCCTTGCGTCTGCAAATTGCGCCTCGGCTCTTAGAATATCATACTTTGAACCTATACCTATCTGGTATCTTGCCTGCATAAGTTTTAGCTGTTCATTTCTGTCTCTCATGTTTGATATGAGTACTTCTATATTTAACTTTGCTTCCAGCAAATCATAGTAGTATGTTGCTGTTTTTAGAAGCAATTCACTTTGGGTGTATTTCAGATTGTGCTTTTGGGCTTTATATAAGTTGTTTGCGCTTGCTATATCAAAAAAAGGGCTGCCGTTTCCAACAATAGGATAATTAAGCATAAAACCGCTGTATACAGGATTCTGATCCACTGTACGAGGAAGAATATCCCCTACTAAAAATTCCCCGTGTACGGATTGTATCTGATACCTGTAATAAAAATCGGGCAGTAGCTGTGCAAGCGAGTTGTAATACGTCCATTTTGCCTCTGTCATTTGTGTATCGGCAATTTTTATATCATAGTTATTTTTTAATGCTGTATAGATACACCCTTCCAAATCTACAGGGATTAAGTTTATATCAAGCCCTTGTTTTATCCGGTTATCCAGCTCTTTTTGTGTAGCTTTGTCAAAG
Source organism: Candidatus Gastranaerophilales bacterium (assembly GCA_944322975.1). Taxonomy (GTDB): domain Bacteria; phylum Cyanobacteriota; class Vampirovibrionia; order Gastranaerophilales; family Gastranaerophilaceae; genus Limenecus. Next base: position 44,614 of record CALUQS010000048.1, on the reverse strand, counting down.
GATCCATAACCTTCTTTTAGCGTTTCTAAAAAGTTGTCGCTTCTGTAATTCCATATTAACCCCTCAGAATCTGCACAAAAAGCAGGCAGCGATAAACTTAAACATATAAAAATAATTTTTAATAATGTTTTCATTATCTCCCTGCTTTCAAATAATCATTTATATATCAGAGCTTATTTGAAAACATAGAAAATTCTCATAGCCTGTTGGCTATTCTTTTTATTATATATATGGAAGATTTATTTAAAAATCTGAGAGAATCTCTTATTGAAGTTGTTTTATAACCTCGGGTATAAAATCTATCTGGTCAGTTGCAAGCACGCAGTATTGTGTAAGCTGTTTTGCTGCTGTTTCTCCGCACAAACCATGTATATAAACGCCCAGCAGGGCGGCATCTTTAACAGAAAGCCCCTGTGCTGCAAGCCCCGAGATAATACCTGTCAAAACATCACCGCTGCCGGCTTTTGCAAGTGCACTATTTCCTGTAGTGTTAATAAAAATTTGTCCTTCAGTATCACAGATGACTGTTTTGTTACCCTTTAAAACAACATTGCAGCCAAATTTCTTGGCACTGTATGCAGCATAATATACACGTTCTTTTTGAATCTGTTCAACAGGTACCTTGATTAACCTTGATAACTCTGCGGGATGCGGTGTGATAACAGAATTTGAAGGAAGTTTGTCTATGTTTGCTGCAGCAATGATATTCAACGCGTCAGCGTCTATTACGGATTTTTTGTTAATTTCAACGAGATAATTAACAACAGTTTTAACAAATTCGCTAACCTCGCTCAAGGTTGACAAACCCGGGCCTATGGATATAACACTGAAGGAATCAATATAATCTTTTATCTGTTGAAAGGCATTATGCGAGATACACTCTTCATTATAAGTTTCCAGCGGCAAAAAAGTTACCCACGGACAACTGCCTGACAGGTTATTGGCGGCTTGTTTTGTTGTTGCCAGCGTTACTAACCCGGCTCCAATTTTTAACGGAGCAACTGATGACAGATAAGCAGCCCCTTGATAGTATATTGAGCCTGCAATATTCAAAACTTTTCCGTAGGTACCTTTATTAGACTCGTTGTTTCTCTCCGGCAGCAGTGCGGATACAAAATCTTTTGTAAGTTCTTTTGCAATCATTTTTTATACTCCTATCTGGCGCAGTGCTTCATATACAACAATAGCAACAGAGTTGGATAAGTTTAAGCTTCTTTGTCCATCCTTCATGGGGATAGTAAGTGCATATTGAGCTTGGTCATTTAGCAGTTTTTCAGGCAGTCCTCTTGTCTCGGGGCCGAATACAAGGAAATCTCCGTCTTTAAAGTTTGCATCAGTGTAAAGATTTTTAGTCTTTGTAGTTAAGTAATAAAACCTGCTTTGCGGAAATTTTACCCATAAATCTTCAAGATTTTCTACTCTTTCAATGTTTACAGAGTCCCAATAATCCAATCCTGCACGTTTTAAGTGCCTGCTGTCAATTGAAAAACCGAGTTTGCCCACAAGATAAACATCACAGTTTGTACATGCGGCAAGCCTGACTATATTGCCGGTGTTTTGAGGTATTTCAGGTTCATATAGTACTATATTAAGTTTTGTTTTTATATCCATTTTCTTTTACATTTATTAAAAAAGCCTGCCATTATTTTATCATACAAGTGATAAACCGGCAGGCTTTTTATTAGAAAAAAGAAAGGAAATCTATTTATTTTCTTTTTTGTCTACAAAGTAATCTTTTATCTTGACTGCAGCCATAGACCCGAGACACAAACCGGCTGCCGCAACGAGATATGACAGATAAGCCACTCTGTTGCCTTTGGTAACATTTTTCATCATATCAGGTGATAAAAGTTTTTTAGCAAGTTTTTCTCCCTTAAAAGTAGCCATTCCTTCTTCAACCAGCATTGGGAGCATTGCTGCAAAAGATAATTTACCGGCGTTATCTCTTACAAAGTTTTTAACTTTTTGTGCTTTGCTAAGCTCCTGACCATCTTGAGGTTTACTTTCTTTAGTAAAGGCGCCAAAAAGTGCTAACGCTGCAGCAGCATACATGCCCGGGGTTCTCATATATTGTAACGCTCTGCCTATTTTGCTGAGATTACGATTCATTGCATGCCCGATTTCATGAAAAGCTGCAAATGATATATTCTTTTCCGGCATTAATATAGTATTAGCTGCATATCCTCTGTATTTTGAAGGTAAAAATGCGGCATTCGTACCGTTTTGAACCATTGAAATCGGATCAATTAACAAGCTGATTAACGTGGACTGCTGTTTTGGTTTCGCAAGGTGTTGAATTTTTACCCCGAATTTATCCAGTCCGGCAAGCTTGATTGCCTCATCTGCTTTTTCGTGCAATAGATTTATTTTATCCGTCGGAATATCTCCTATTTTTTTCATCTCTGAGACTATGCCCATAGTTGCAGGCGTAGAAATAGCAGGAACGACCTGTGCTGCGCCTGCTGCTAACAGTGATGCACCCATGTTTCTGCTTTTTGATTTTTCTTTTTTGTTTACATGATTAAAACTGCTGTTTGTTACTTCCATAAAAAACTTTCACACTTTTCCTATATAGATATAAACGGTTTTTTTCGGTAAAAATTGATTTAAAAATAACAATTGTAAAAATTTGGTTACAAAAAAAAATAACCGGCAGACTATTGAATCAGCCGGTTATAAAAATTTTAGTATAGAAAATTTTTTATTTATTTTCTTTGGTTTCCTGCTCTTTTTTTTCATTTTTGTCTTCAACAAAAAATCTTTTGCTTTCAATCAAAACAGGCAAGCCTCTTAAAACACAGAAAACAACAGCTGCATACACACAGAAATGAGCAAACGGGCAAATACCTATGCAAATGTTATGAAAATGACTCCAGGCATCAATCGCCTGTTGTGATAATACAGGGTCTTCTCCTTGAAGAAACAACGTCATTGTTGCAAACGGAAAGTTGCATAAAATCATTAAAGCAAACGCAAGGGCTTTAGTTACTGCGTATGAACCTCTTGAAAAATTTGATGCCACAAGAAAATGACCGAGTTTTGTCTGCATCATTGTTGTTTTTCCAAAAGCTGTAAAACCGTGTTCAAGTGCTATGCTTCTGACTCCGTCTGTTAAAATCCCTCTTGTTACAACAATTAACGGAATCCAGACCGGTATCCAGCCCAGTACGGCAAACACTATCCAGTAAATGTTTTCAACAACTCTGTCTCCTAAAATATCAAGTACTGCACCGAATTTTGAACTTTCATTCAAAAGTCTTGCAACAAAACCGTCCAACCCGTCAAACCATATTGCTATAACGGTTAAAATAAATGCAGTTATATAGCTTGCCGGAGTTTGATAAAACAACAAACCTATGGCAATAAATGCTATAATCATCCTTAAAATTGTTATTAAATTAGCCATCTTAAATACTCCTCCGTGTTTTATTACTGTTTACTTCTGGACGAAACAAAATTGTGCTGGTTTAAAAGTTTAAGTTTGTCACCTAACATCATTTTTTCCGCATCTTCAAGAATTTTTACTACAAAATATCCGTTTTCTCCGTCACTTCTCGCTTTTTTTCCGTTTTCTATACACTTAACAAAGTGTTCGCATTCCAGTTTTAAAGGTTCTATTTCTATGTAATCAAGAGCAATTGTACTGCCGGAATTTGGCTTGTCATTCTTAAACACTTGCAATTTATTTTCTTTTAACGTGTCATCAAACATAGCCGACCCTTTGGTTCCTCTGAGCATGAGATTTACTCTTTTTTGAGGATGAATCCAGCTGTCAGATATGTGAGCAATACAACCTGACTCGTATTCAATTTCAATATGGGTAATGTCCATAATTTCATTGCCCTCAGAACTTACCCCCATTGCAGATATAACCTGAGCAGGTTCTTCTCCGAGAATATAGCTAACCATTGAAACATCATGCGGCGCTAAATCCCACATAACACTTCTGTCATTTTTAAAGTAGTTTATGTTTAATCTGTCTGATTGAACATATTTTATTTCTCCGAGTTCACCGGAGGAGACAATCATTTTTAACCGGTTAACTGCCGGATGATACAACAGCAGGTGTCCTACCATCAAGACAAGTTTTTTTGACTCTGCAAGCTCTTTTAAAATAAGAGCCTCGTTGCTGGCCGTTGCAATAGGTTTTTCTACATAAACATGTTTTTCGGCTTCCAGAGCCTGTTTTACAAGTTTAAAATGGGTATGACTGGGGGTTGCAATAACGACTGCATTGATATCTTTATTGTTTAAAACTTCATTAAAATCAGGTGTGGTGTATATTTCCGGATAATCTGCATTAACTTTTTTACGGTTTTCTTCATCCATATCACAAACAGTGTGAAGGTAATTAAGGTTATAAAAATTTCTTACAAGATTTTTACCCCAGATTCCTGCCCCTAACACCGCTACTTTTGTGGTTGGTTTTGCTGAACTCATTTATAATCCCCTGTCAAACTATTCTTTAATTATCCAATTATATCAACGCGAAAAACAAAAAATCAAATTAATATTATATAAAGGTGATAATTATTTAACATAATTGATACAATCGGCGAAACTTGTTAATAACGGCATGTATAGAAAATTTGTCTGAGTGAGACCTCGCTTGTAACCTAGGGCATCCTGATATGTATGGCGTGCAGTATAGTTATTATATCGGAGTCAGTTGACTATATAAAATTGTTAATTAATACACAATATGAAGTATTTTTGTTAATATAATAGACAATAATAATAAAACACGGGGATGGATAATAATGAATTTTATAGAAATTATTAAAAAGCATAAGATATTTGTTTCTGTAGTACTTTGCGTAATCTTTTTGCTTTATGCGGGGTTTGTCTTTGTTCTGCCTGCAATTTTAAATCTCAATAATTACAAAGATGACATACAAAAACTTGTTCAGCAAAGTGTAAAGCTAAATTTAGACTTTCAGGATATAAAACTTGTGACTACACCTGGACTTAAAGCAGGGGTAAATATTAGCGGGCTAAACTTATCCTATCCTGACGGGAAAAATATAGCACAATTACAAAATGCGCAGGCAAAAATAGAACTTCTTCCGTTAGTATTTAAAACTGTTAAAATCAGTGATATTATCGCTGACAGCCCGTCTTTATCCGTTGAGTTTCTTGCTGACGGAAATATTGACATTGTTGAATACATAACAAAAAATCTTGAACAATCGGCGCAAACTACACAAACAACTACAGCGGAACTTCCTGTTAAAATATCACCAAATCTTCCGGTTGTAACAGTTACAGATTACTCATTAACTTTTAATGATAAATTATCCTCAAATAGTATAAGTATCAAAGGCAATAATTTTATTTTTGACAAAGCTGTTTTAAACAAACATTTTAGAGTCACTACAGACGGAAAAATACTTGTCAATAAAAACACTAATATTAACTATGATATCAAATTTTCAAGCTTTTGGCCGGTATTTAAAACAAATGAACAGACAGTACAAACCACAACTGCTCCGGACATTGATTTTATACAGGAGCTTGTTAAATACAACCCGACAGCTGATATAAAGGCTGATATTGCAGCTAAAGAACATGAAGGGCATATAGACCTTGACGGGTACTTAAATATTGACAAACTGAGTATTAAATTAAACGGTAAAAAGCTGCCCGACAGCTATTTTCACCTGCTTGCAAAAGGACATGAAACAAATATTGATTCTGTAGTATATGTAAGCAAAGACGAAAAAGCCGGTGTAAAATCTGATATAACCACCGGAAGAAAAACTCTTGTTGACCTGAATCTGAATACAGATAAAATAAGTTTTTCAAGCATACAAAACTTTGCTGTTGCTCTTTTAAACTCTGTTAATATGAAAAATGACCTTGCATCTTTAAAAGTTGCAGGATATTTAAAATCAAACTTTAACATAAAAACGGACTTAAAAAAATTCGAATCTTCTGGAACCTTCAATATTGCAGAAGGTTCTGTAGCCCATAAAATAATCCCTGTGACAATCAACAATATCACTGCTGATATTGATTTTTCAAACAACACATTAAACATAAAAAAAGCATATACACTTGTTAACGGAACAAAAATCACAGCCGGAGGTTTTATTGATTCCTCGTCTAATACTGATATATCTGTTTCTTCCGGAAATATAAACATAGCCCCGTTGTTTAATGCCTTTGCCCCGGCTGATATGAAAAAATCATTTTTGCTCAACAGCGGTATACTCAACATAGATGTTATTTTAAAGGGGAAATTATCAGAAATTCAGCCGGATGTTGACGTTATGCTTACAAATTTTCTGATGAAAACAAGACAGCCCATGCCTGCAATCTCTTTGAATATCCCTACATTAAAAGTAGATGTTGACCCGTCGCAGGCTGTGATAAACCAGTTTGATATTATCTTTAATTCTTCAAAAATTAAAGTTTCAGGGAATGTTAAAGATTACCTGAAAGATATGAAAATAGATATAACTGCGGACGGTTCCGTAAAAACAAACGATATAAACCTTCTGCTGCCAAAAGAGATAAGAGCGTTTATCGGCAATAAAGGTGCAATACCTTTTAAAGGACTTGTCGGCGGAAATCTTGAAAAAATAGACATTAAAGCACAGGCCTATCCTGACAGCGGCAACTATTTTTCTCCTTTAAGCGTAAAGAAAATGATTGGCAAAACAGGACTTGTTAACGCTGAGATGTCATATACAAACGATAATCTTGATATAGCTGATGTATCTTTGTACTTGCCTTCAAAATCAACAATGTCTGAAGATTTTAGTAAAAACAAAAAGGGTGCAGCCAAAATTGCAGGAATAACAGGTACTATTAGCAATATATCCTCGAATTACCCTGAGATGAAAATACAATTCAGTATACCAGAGCCTGTTTCGCTTTCCCATCCGCTTATGCAGGATGCATCGTTAAATGCACGAGGAGATTTAAATATTCAGGGCACATTAAATGCTCCTGCCTATAAAGGGTTCTTTTCCATAAAAGAGATAAATCTTCCTTCCTTGCTTACTAAAGCAGAGGGGGTAGATTTAGAATTTAACGACAACACTATTACCGCTAATATTCAAAATCTTGATATAAATAAAACCGTATTAAATATTATTGCGGACGCCTCAACGACTTTCGGCGACATTTTTGTTATAAAATCAATGAAACTTTCAAGCAATGATTTGAATGCGGATAATCTTTTTGTTGCAATGGACAAAATGAACGCATTTTTTGCGTCAACCAATCAATCCTCTGTGCCTGCAACTGCTGCGCCAGGCAATGTACTACCCGTAAAAATTTCTAACGGCAGTGCGGATATAAAGAAATTTACAATGAAGCAAGTTGGCGGCAACTTTAATGCAACAAATATTACGGGTAATTTTACCCTTTTAAATGACCTTATAAGAATACCTGACCTTAAAGCAACGGTATATAACGGAACTGTTGACGCAAATATTTCATACAACCTGAAAACAACAGACATAACCGCAAAAGCCAAAGGCACCAAAATAGACGCAAATCAGGCTGTAAGTGTTTTCATCGGTTTAAAAGATCAGGTTTTAAGTAATATGGACTTTAATGCCGATGTAAAACTGAGCGGTTCAACTTACGAACAACAAATGAAATCGCTCAACGGCACTGCTGATTTTAGCCTAAAAGACGGGCAATTAGGCAGTCTCGGACGTTTTGAAAGTTTTCTTAATGCAGATAATCTGCTGTCACAAAGCTTTGTAAAAACACAGCTTGGCAGCGTTATTAATACAATATCACCATACAATACGGGCAAGTTTTCATACTTGACCGGTAATGTTAAACTATCAGGCGGCAACGCAATACTGGAACAGGTAAAAATGTCAGGAAACAACATGTCTCTTTTATTGAAGGGGACAGTTAATATACTTTCTATGGATTCTAAAATTGAAATTTTAGGTTCACTCTCAAATGAAGTTGTGACAGCTCTCGGACCAGTGTCAAACCTGTCTGTGGAAAAGTTTGTTTCATTGATTCCTACATTCGGTTCTAAAATAGCTTCTGCAATGAATTCCTATAACGAGGCTGCTAACAAAACCGTGTTAGAATCAATACCTGACTTAACTCCGGCTCAAACCGGGACAAAATCTTTTAAAGTCAACTTAAACGGAAACCTGAACAATCCTGCGTCTGCTTTTGACGGGTTCAAATGGTTAAACACTCCTGAAATTATTAAAGAAGAACAAGCAGAACTAGAAAATCAGGCAGAAGAAAAATCCTCAACACCTGTAACAAAAGAAGAATTAAAACAGCAGGTTCAGCAAAAAGCACAACAGACCAAACAACAGGTTAAACAAAATATTGCAGAGTCTGTAAAAAACAATGAAAAAGTTCAAAAGCTGCAAGAAAGCAAGGCCGCAAAAGTGTTAGGCGGAATTTATAATCTTTATAAAAATTCAAAAGAAACAACACAAAACCAAAACGAACAAACACAATCTACAGAGCCAAATGAAACACAGAATAATGAATAAATTTATAAAAACACTGCTAACTGCTTTAATAACATCGACAATAACATTAAATACCTGTTTAGGGGAAGAAATAAAAAAAATCGACCTCGATGATGCTATTGAGCTTTCTCTTTCCAACAATCTGGATCTTCAAGCGGCAAGGATTGATGTAGTGCTTGCCAAAAACAATATAAAAAGTGCTAACAGGCTGAAAAATCCCGATGTAAACCTTTTTTATAACTTTGGAAATGCAGGCAAAAGCGAACCGCAGCAGATAGGAGTATCCGAAACTCTTGAAATAGCCAAACGAGCCCCCAGAAAAAATCTGGCTAAATCAAATCTTTATAAAAAAGAAATTGAAGTAAAATTGTCAGAATTTACACTGGAAATGGATGTAAGAGAAACCTATGCCGATCTTGTCGGGGCAAAAACAATAATGGGCTGTCTTCTGGAACAAAAAGAGTTGCTCAACGAACTTTTAAATATTGCCCAAAATAAATATTCTTCCAACAAAATATCACAAACAGATGTAATACAAGCACAAATTGCACTAAACCAGCTGGAAACTAAAATTAACGCTGCTAAAACCGGTGTAACAACGGCAAGAAACAACTTTAATAAAACACTCAACCTTAAAGAGACCTCCAATATAATATACGATACCAAAGAGGACAATCTGCCTGATGAAACCGTATTTATTTCACTAAAAACACCGGACTTGAACCGGCCGATACCGCCTTTTGAAAAAATTGCTAACCGCGCACTTGAAAAAAGGCTTGATATAGCTGCGTCAAAACAAGAAATAGATATAGCTAAAAAGAACGCGACCATTATTGAGCGCCAGAGAATTCCGGATATAGAAATTTCCGGCGGCTACTCTTATCTTCCGCAATCACACAGCGATACAGGCCGCATTGAGCCGGGAGCTTTTGCAGCAGCAGGCATTAACAATATCCCTGTTTTTTATACATATAAACCGGAAATCCAGAATGCTAAACTACAGGTGCAACAGGCTCAAATAAAATATGAATCGGCAAAGAATAAAGCCCTGAAAGACCTGAACTCGGCTTATGACAGATTTTCTACCTCAAGAACAAATTTATTATTTTACAAACAAAAACTTATTAAAGATTCAGAAGAACTTATAAAAATTTCAAAAAAAAATTACTATGCTGGAAAAACTGACCTGACCTCTGTTATTGTTATGCAGCAATCTTATCAGGATATTGTAACAGGTTATATCAACGCACTCACAGATTATTACACGGATTGGATTGATTTCTTGCGTGAAGTTAACAATGAAGATTTTGACTTGTTTGAAGAGAATCTCTAAAGCGGTTAATCGTGACAAAATATAAATCGTGATTTTTTTCTTGATTTAGTATATAATCTTATTTAATTAAAGAGATTAGATTATGAGCAAAAATATACCTGAAAAAGTTTCAAACAGATTAACTCTATACCACAGTATTATGGTTGAATACATTGAGGCGGGAATAGAAACAATCTCCAGCCCTCAAATTGCACAAAGACTCGGTATAGACGATTCTCAAGTACGTAAAGATTTTAAACTGCTGAATAATGCTGGCAAATGTCGTGTTGGTTATATGGTAAAAGACCTTAAAGACTCTATTGAAAAGACCCTCGGCTTTTCAAAGACAAAAGACGCTTTTATTGTCGGTTCCGGTCACCTGGGGCTTGCACTGGCAAAATATGACAGCTTTAACAGCTACGGTTTGAATATACTTGCACTGTTTGATAATGACCCGCAAAAAATAGATATTCAGGTTAACAACAAACAAATTTTTCATATATCAAAGCTGCCAAACCTTGTGCAAAGACTGGGGGTAGAAATTGCAATCTTAACAGTTCCCCGGCAGGCAGCACAACAGGTTGCAGAGTTTTTAATTGAATCAAACATAAAATATATATGGAATTTTACTCCGGTTGTGCTTAAAGTTCCTCCTACGGTAAAAGTTTGGAACGAAAACCTGATGGGCAGTTTCCTTCAATTTGCCTGCAAAGATATTGAGTGAAAAAGACAGGTGCTGTCTTTTTTGACAGTTTGCAATATAAAATAATCAAGTATTCTGATATTTTTCGACAAGTTTTTTTAACTCAACCATCTGTCGCACACCGGCAATCTGATCAACCAGTTTTCCGTTTTTAAATACCAGCATAGACGGTATTCCGCTTACAAAAAATCTTGCGGCAGTGTCACGGTTTTCATCAACATTTATCTTTGCTATCACTGCTTTGTCTTTCATCTCATCAGCAAGTTTAGTTATAATAGGTTCCTGCACTTTGCAATGTCCGCACCAGGGTGCAAAAAAATCAACAAGAACCGGATTGGTTGTGCTTTTAATCTGTGTATCAAAATTTTCATCTGTTAATTCAACTACATTAGCCATTGTTTTCTCCCTTTTGTTGCCTTATTTTATTTAATGTATACATAAGCTGTATTCCACATGCCGGCTATTTAAAAAGACAAAACAATCCTGAGGATATTAATATGAGTTCAAAATCAGATTTTAAAACCAATGTAATGAGAATTTTAGACAAACATAAAATAAGCTATAAACACTATACATACGCCGATACAAATGCCATAAGCGGAGTAGAGGTTGCAGCTGTTCTCAAGCAAGACCCTGATATGGTTTTTAAGACGCTTGTTTGCTGCGGTAAGTCTAAAAAATATTATGTCTTTATGGTTCCGGTAGCAAAAGAGCTTGACCTGAAAAAAGCAGCTGCCGCGGTCAATGAAAAATCTGTTGAAATGATTCATTTAAAAGACCTTTTACCGGTAACTGGCTATATTCACGGGGGATGTTCACCTATAGGGATGAAAAAATTGTTCGCAACTGTTGTAGATGAATCAGCGCTCAATTTTAAAACCATTATCTTTAGCGCAGGAAAAATCGGATATCAGGTAGAATTGAGTATTGACGATTTACAAAAACTTGTTCCTCTTAGCCTTAAACCGCTAACGGTTTGATAATACTTCGGAATCTTTACAATTTGCCAGGTTTAACAATATTTAATAAAATATATTGTGAAATTATAATGCACTAAAGCAGCAATAAAACTCACAGAGCCGTTAAAAAATAAGCCGGGTTTTCTTTTAACCTTTCTTGTAGACAAAATTTTTATATGTGTGTCTGCACGGGCTAATTAAAGACTAAAAAATAATCACTAAATACTTAAATGGATAGTACACAAGCAACAACAGGAAACACAGCACAAATAAACCCGTGGTTAACTACAATTGCCGTAATGAGCGCAACTTTTATCTTTGTTCTTGACGGAACAATAGCTAACGTAGCATTACCACAGATGGCAGGGAGCTTTTCTTCAAGTAATGATGAGGCAACGTGGATTTTAACCAGTTATTTGATTGCAAGCGGTATTGTTGTTCCGTCGGTAGACTGGTTTTCTAAATTTTTTGGTCGCAAGCACTTCTTTATTGCCTGCATTTTGTTATTTACTGTTGCATCTTTGCTATGCGGTATGTCAACATCATTAGAGATGATGATATTTTCAAGAATTTTGCAGGGACTTGGCGGCGGGGCTTTGCTGCCTGTTTCTCAGGCAATTTTGCTTGAGGCTTTTCCTCTGGAAAAAAGGGCGCTTGCTATGTCGATTTTTGGGTTCGGGGTAGTAGTTGCACCTGTTATCGGGCCTATTTTAGGCGGATGGCTGACTGATAACTGGTCATGGAACTGGATTTTCTTTATAAATATCCCATTCGGTATTCTCGCTGCAATAACCTCAAAGCTCTGGATTTACGATCCTCCGTATGCACGAAAGCAGGCAAACGCAAAAATAGATTTTGTCGGTTTTTTCTTTCTTATAATCTGGCTTGTGACTTTTCAGGTGTTTCTTGATAAAGGTAACAATGCAGACTGGTTCGGTTCTGAATGGATATGCTGGACTTTTGGTATTTCAATGGTAGCGATGGTTTTATTTATTTACTCACAGATTGTACAAAAAGAATCGATTATTGATTTATTAGTCTTTAAAGACAGAAATTTTCTTATAGGAACTGTGATACTTGTAATAGCCAATATGGTTTTATACGCCTCTACAACAATAATGCCGTTATTTTTGCAAAACCTTATGGGCTATAACGCTTTTTGGAGCGGGTATTCTTTAATGCCTAGAGGATTCGGGTCGGTTGCTGCAATAACTCTTTACAGCATTACAAACAAGATTTTTGATTTCCGTTTGTTAACAGCCCTCGGGCTTTTGGGTCTGGGTGTATCCGGTTTAATGTTCGGAGAATTGAACCTTGAGTTTTCGATGATTAATATAGTTATTCCCAACATTATCTTCGGGTTTTCTGTTGGTATGACAATCACTGTGTTAACAACCGCCTCAATGGAGACAATAAGCAATGCACAGATGACAAATGCAAGCGGGGTTCAAAACCTTATAAAAAACCTCGGGGCAGCAATAGGCACCTCTCTTGTTGCAACAATGGTCTCGCGATATTCTCAGGCTTTTCAGCACAATCTTGTAGAGCAGCTTAATACACAGAATCACGTTTATATGGAAAAATTGTCTGCGCTAACCTCATATTTTTATCAGTATGATGTCTTAGCCGTTGCGCAGGCAAAAGCACAGGGTATGCTTTATAACACACTTGTTCAGCAATCAACCCTCAGCGCATATATTGAAACCTTCCGAATATGGGGTATTGTTGCGTTTGTATGCCTGCCTTTGCTTATTTTGTACGGTAGAAGAAAAAAATCTTAAAGCTGCGGTCATTTGTTGCGCAAAAGAAAACAGCGTGTAATCAATGTTTATGTTTCATAACCAAATTAAATATCTCTTTGGTTGAATATATATCTTTTATCACAACAATTTTACATGACAATTCTTTTTCTGCCTGACTAACCGTTACATTGTCCAAAAAATCATTACTGAACGGACGCAGCATTATTGACGGTATGACAAGTGTTTTTACATTTTTGTTCTTAACCTGATTAATCAAGTCCCGGCCTGTTATCAACCCTGCAACAGTAACATTTTCGCCAAAAAACAGGTTATCAAGAAGTATAATCTCGCAGCGGCAATTTTTTATCTTATTAAGTTCTGCTGTTATATCTTTAAATATGTTAAATGCACTTTTTGCTACGGCAAAAGTAAGACTGAGAGGAGTTTTAACAGACTCAGGCAGTTTTTTCTTTCTCCCGTTAAAATCATCAATCAAAAGTCGTAACGCACCAACACCGTCTTCCAGCTGTGAGAAATTTGAATAATATTTTTTATCCGGAACCGGATAATCCGCTTTTAAGAAAAATTCATCACTCGCCATTGCGAGATGTTTTTTGACCTTTGCATTAAAGTTTTCTACCTGCTTTATAACATTGAGCGCGTTTTCTCGTGTTATGGTTTTGAGTTCGTTTTTATGAAATCTGGTTATTCCGACAGGAACTATGGCGATAGAACGTATAATAGATTTAAATTTTTCCAGATCACTCAAGGTTCTTTCAAGTTCTTTTCCGTCGTTGTATCCGGGGCACAGCACAATCTGGGCATGTACAGGAATATCTGCTTTTTTTAACCATTTTAAATCTTCAAGGATACCGGCAGCTTTGGGATTGGAAAGCATTTTTACCCTGAGTTCAGGATTTGTTGTGTGTACAGAAACATACAACGGCCCTAGATGAAGCTTTTCTATCCGTTCTCTGTCCTTTGTTGTCAGGTTTGTAAGTGTAACATAAGTGCCTTGCAGATAAGAAAGTCTGTAGTCATCATCTTTTATATACAAAGACTTTCTGAGACCTTCCGGTTGCTGATCAACGAAACAAAATATACAATGGTTTGTGCAGGGTTTTATTTTGTCAAACACAGCCGATTCAAACACAACACCTAAATCATCGTCAAAATCTTTTTCTATTTCAAAAATTTCAATGTCGCCGTTTAATCGTTCTATTTCTATCTCGACATCTTCACTGCACATCATGTAACGGTAATCAATCATATCCTGCGGTTTTTCTTTGTTAATAGACAGCAGTTTGTCTCCGACATTTAACCCGAGCTCTTGTGCAATAGAATCGTCAAGGACTTCCGAAATAACAGCACTCATTAGTTTTTCTCCTCAAAAGTTTGCAGGAGGGATTTAAAATCTTCAAGATATTTTATGTTCATTTTTAACAGTGACTGCTGGTATTTATCATATTCAATATACTCGTCTTCAAGCGCATTTTGCAAATCCAGCTGAAAAGACTCTATTTTTATTAATATATCATTTATAAAAGTTTGTTTAAGTTCTTCATCTAATAACGACATTACGGCTATGCGCGATTGAACCTCGGTAAAAAACTGGGTCGGATTATCGCTGAGCGGAGTAAAAAACAGGTCGTGAAATTTTTTTGTCCAGTGCATTGTAACAGAATAGTAGGTGGATTTTTTTCCGCCCTGCGAGTAGTCGTTTCTCATAGTCACTGTATTTGATTTTAACAACCGCTTAAGTGCAGGAAAAATTGTTCCAATGCTTGGTTTTGTAAAATAACCGAATTTTTCGATAATATCGGATCGCAAAGAATAAACCGTGCGTTCCCTGTTTTTTAAGCTGTACAAAATCAAAAGTTCTATCATATTTATAGGATATCATAAAATTCCGGTAAATTTCATATAGCAGAAATACAGGTTATTTATTGTTATAATTTGCCACAAAGTTGCCTTTTTGTGCTTAATTTGTAAAAATTAGATTATGAATTATATATGGTTTTTTATAATACTTATTTCTGTAATTTCCGCCGCATACACAGGTAGAATTAACGATATGGTTAACGCAATAATGAAAGGCGCCCAGACTTCTGTTGAAATTGCACTGTATCTTGCAGGCATAATGGCCTTCTGGCTCGGTATAATGAAAATAGCGGAAAAATCAGGACTTGTTTCAGGAATATCAAAGCTTTTGTCGCCTGTTGCAAAAAAACTGTTTCCGGATATTCCCCCTGACAACCCTGCAATTGGTGATATAGCAATGAATTTTAGCGCAAACGCGTTCGGTTTGTCTAATGCAGCTACCCCCATAGGGATAAAAGCAATGAAGGAACTGCAAAAACTTAACCAAAATAAGAAAACAGCCTCTAATGATATGTGTACACTGCTTGCGATGAACACAGCCGGCTGGCAGCTTGTTCCAGCTACCGTGATAGCCGTGCTGGTGGCTAACGGCTCTAAAAACGCAACAGAAATTGTGTTTCCTACGTTGATTGTTACAACAATAACATTTGTCAGTGCAATTGTTATTGTCAAGGTGTTAGAAAAATTCAGCCCGCCGCAAACGATAAATACAGGAGATGACAAAGCGGAGGCAGATAATGATTAAAGCTGCAATCGATTTAATTTCTCTCTGGCTTATACCGGCTATAATTCTCATAGTTCTTGTATGGGGTATAGCAAAAAAAATTCCGGTATATGAATCGTTTATAGACGGGGCAAAAGACGGACTTAAAGTGTCTGTTGATATTTTACCGTATCTTATAGCGATAATTGTTGCAGTTTCTATGCTTAGAGCCTCAGGATTTTTTGAAATTGCACAGCATTTGCTCTCAGGTGTTCTGGAATGGTTAAAAATTCCGCTGGATGTTCTGCCTGTTATGGTTGTTCGTTCACTTTCCGGCAGTGCTGTTCTAGGACTTTTTTCCGAGATTGCAAACAATTTCGGGCCGGATTCTTATGTAACCAAATTAACTGCTATAATGGTGGGAAGTTCCGAAACGACTTTTTATGTACTTGCGGTTTATTTTGGCTCCGTAGGAATAAAAAAATTCCGGCATGCTGTTTTGACCGGGATTTTAGCTGATATAATCGGTATAGTTGCTGCCGTTGCTGTGGCAAGGTGGCTGTTTTTATAATCTGGAAAAGGAATCTAATTTATATGATAAAAAAATTTATTTTGTGTCTGACATTATTATCAATAATATTTTTAACCGGCTGTACTAAAAAAGAGCCGGAAAATAAAGACCTGTTATCGGTAATTAAAAAGAGAGGTGAACTTGTTGTCGGGGTAAAATTTGACTCAAAGCCTTTCGGGTTTATAGAAGACGGAAAACTTCAGGGCTATGATATTGATATTGCTCATTTGCTTGCCAAAAGAATTTTTGGAAACGAAAAACTTGTCAGGTTTGTAGAAGTGAATGCATCTAACCGTATAACAAAGCTAAATTCCGGTGAGGTTGATATGCTTATTGCCACCATGACCATCAACCCTAAAAGAATGGAGGTAGTTGATTTTTCTTTGCCGTATTTTTATACGGGGCAGGCAATAATGATAAGAAAAGGCACTGATATAAAAACTGTCGGAGATTTAAACGGACGCAGGGTTATTGTTGTACTCGGCACAACAGGTGAAAAAAACATAAGATATTTTGCGCCTGACGTTGTTTTAACAGGTTACAGAACATATCAGGAAGGTTTTGAAGCTTTTCTGCAAAGACGTGCACAGGCAATGACAACAGATGACACTATACTTGCCGGATTTGTTATGGATCATCCTGAGTTCAAAATTTTACCACAGCGTTATTCTCAAGATGCTTATGCAATAGCATTCAGAAAGGAACCTCAAAGCGCGTCTTTAAAAACAGAAGTTAACCTTGCGCTTGATGAACTAAGAAGAAAAGGACATTTGAATTTGTTAAAATCAAGATGGATGCCCTCAGCAAGTGATAATTTTAAATAAAAAACAATCTTTTTTCAACTTTTTACACTGTAACAGCTTCTTGGGAGTGTTGTTGATTTTGTTTGTGCTGCTCCTGATGTTTGAACTGGGCGTTATAAAGCGCTTTATATGCACCGTTTTCAATGTTTAAAAGTTCTTCATGCGAACCCTGTTCAACAATTTCACCTTCATTTATAACAACGATTTTGTCTGCATTTTGAATTGTTGACAACCTGTGTGCAATGACAAATACAGTTTTATCCTGCATAAGGTTATCGATTGCTTTTTGTACAATAGCCTCTGCTTTGTTGTCAAGCGCTGAAGTTGCCTCGTCAAGAATAACTATAGGCGCATTTTTTAAGAACGCACGGGCGATTGCAACTCTCTGTTTTTGTCCGCCTGAAAGAAGAATTCCTCTTTCTCCTATCTGGGTGTCGATTCCGTCTTTTAATGCGGAGATAAACTCATCTAAAAACGCCATTTTTATAGCTTTTTGCAGCTGTTCTTCATTAGCGTGTTCGTTACCCAGCATTATATTTTCACGTATAGTTCCGGAAAACAGGAAGTTATCCTGAAAGACTACTGCAAAATTTTGTCTCAATGATTTCAGCGTAAAATCTCTGATATCAGTGCCGTCAATTTGAATTGAACCGGATTTTACATCGTAGAATCTTGGCAGCAGATTGACTATAGTTGTTTTGCCGCCGCCGGAGTTGCCTACAAACGCCACTGTCTCGCCGCGATTCACCGTCAGGTTTATGTGTTTTAATACCGGTATTCCTTTTTTGTATTCAAAACATACATCTTTTAACTCTATTTTAGAATAATTGTCTGAAAGCTCTTTTGCGTCAGGCTTGTCTTTGATGGAGGGTTCCATATCCATTACGTCAAATACTCTTTCTATTGCAAAGAACGAGAGCTGTACCTGGTTAAAGTTATTACCGAGACTCTTTATCGGTGTATAAAGCATAATCAACGCCGTAATGAACGATACAAAGTTGCCGCTTGTAATTTGTTTTGTCAAAATCAGGTGGCTGCCGTAACCTATAGCCAGACCAATGCCGACAGATACAATAACGTGCATCATCGGGGACAGCCATGAGGTTCTTTGCACCATTTTTATTCTTAAATTAAATATACTTTTTAAAATATCTTCAAACTTACCTTTTTGCTGGGCGTCAAGGTTGTAGGAGATAATTGTTTTGTTGCCTGCAAAAGCCTCATTATACGCAGTAATCACGGCCGCGTCAGCTTTCAGTGTTCTGCTCATAACATCCTGTATTCGTTTTCTGATTCTTGCAACAGGCAAAAATGCAGCACCAAGCACTACAACAGCAATCAAGGCAAGCTGCCATGAATTGTAAAATAATACACATACAAGTGAAATTGAAGAGAACAACCTTTGGGTAAATACTTTGAGATTATCTAAAAGTCCTGTGCATGCCATATCCGCATTGTTGTTGAAGGTAAACACAACATCCCCCGAATTTTTTGTGTCAAAAAATGAGGTCTGGAAAGTAAGCATTTTTTTAAACAGGTCAAACTTCAACTTCTGAGTGATTTTCCCGCCTACCCAGGTATTCAGATAAGTGGCAAGATAATTTAGTCCGCCTTGCAGCGAGGTAAAGGCAACAATCCCGAAAGGAATATACCAGGGGGATTCTATTGACTTTTCTACCATTACAAGATCCATATAGGGCTTTAAGGATAAAGCAATAACAGCATCTAAGCCGCCTATCGGAATACAAATAGTGACTGCCAGCAAAGCCCTGAACCAGAAGGGTTTTACATAAGGCCACATTCTTCTGTAGTTTACCACAAAGCGCAGTTTGCTTATTTTTTGTATAAGTTCTTTTAATTTTTCTTTAATCATTTTAACCTATGTTTATTATGTGCTTACCTAAAATTTTGACGTTTACTCTTGTTTTATTAATTTTAACAGAAAATAAATTTCTTCGAATATTTTTCCATTTTTCTTTTTTTAAGCTTTTTTGTTCGTGCTGTGTCAAAAATTCCAGCGGAGAATTAATTAATGTATTTATATTTTGGGGGTTATATTTGTTTAAAAATTCTTTTGTTAATTCATTGTCTTTATTATATTGCAAAAACTGTTTTGAGGCTCTTAAAACAAAATCTTTTCTGTATTCCGGGGCAATCCTTCTTAGAGTCCAGCGATAAGCTTTGTATTGTGCAATAAGTTTTTGAGTGAGTACTTTTGCTTTTATGTCGGAATGATTTTTTAGAAAATCATCTATTTCATCGTACTCCTGACATACAAAAAGAGCTTTTGCCGGATTGTTGATAGATGAATTTACGTTATCCTGTCTGTAGTACAAAAAGGCTTTGTTTGTGAAAAGTATTCTTTTAGCAAGACACAATACTTTAAAAGAAAAAGAAGTGTCCTGATAACTTGCGGAAGGGGTTGTTAAAAATTTTAAGCCGTTATTTGTTATCAACTCTTTTTTATAAATTGCGCTCCATAAAGTAGGCTGCAGGGTTAAGATTTCAGGGTGTTGTAAAACATTTGTTACTTTTCCTCCGTAATTTTTAATCCTGCCGTTTTTCTCTTTAGTATTAGTTTCTGTCCAAAAATTATACCAGTCGCTTTTGACAATGTCACAGTCATTTAGTTTAGCCTGATTGTACAGTTTTTCAAACATGTCAGGCTCAATAAAATCATCTGACTCGACAATGCCTATGTACTCTCCCGTTGCAGTTTCCAGACCTTTATTCATAGAATCACCGTAGCCGGAATTAGGTTTGTCTATTATTTTAATACGCTCATCTTTTCTGGCAAATTTTTTTATTATTTCTAACGAATTGTCTGTTGAGCCGTCGTTTACACAAATTATTTCTATATCTTTTAGTGTTTGTTTAATGACACTTTCAAGACATTCTCCGAGATATTGTTCTACATTATAAACAGGAATTATAACGGAGAGTTTTATCACTTGTTAACCCCTCCGTTAAGGTGTTCGTAATAATTCATCGGCTGTAATTTTATTGCGCCTATGAATTTTCCGAGATTTTTGCTTGATAAGCCTAACACGTTAAAAAAGACGGTTGCTCCTAAAATTAAAGATAGTGGAGTTATTATCAAATTTAAAATACAAATAAAAAACAGTTTTGTTAAATACAAATGTCTTTTTAAGGTTTTCGGTTTGTTTTTATATTGCAGATAAGAACCAGAATACCCGTTGTAATAGTTTCTGCTCAATATCCATCTGACATTAACCCTGTCTTTTCCGTTTATTTCGCGAACAATTGCATCAGGGTTGAACACTATTGTGTAACCGGCTTTGCCGGCTCTATAGAAGAAATCACCGTCTTCTCCGCCCATAAATACAAATGATTTGTCAAACCATATATTTGATTCAGTGACTATTTTTAGCGGAAACATTGCATTGTGGGTGGAGCAGACTTTTCTTATTTCTCCTTTTTTCTTTGTTGTTTTTTTGACAAATATGTTATTGTTAGTCAAATAATCTGGAAATTCTCCGTCAAAACAACAATATTCCGGGCCTGAGATTATATATGCATTGTCTTGTGTTTGATATAGTTCAACAAGATTTTTTATCCAGTTTTCGTCTGCTACATCGTCATCATCTAAAATAGCAATATGCGACACACCAAGATTTATAGCCTCTTGCAGCAATCTGTTTCTTGCATTAGCAAGACCTCTTTTTTCTTCAATTTTATAAATTATTTCAAAAGGAAAGTCCGCTTTAATATAATCTATAACCGGTTTTGCCGTTGCATTTGCATCGTTGTCGACAACAAGAACCTTTATTTCAACCCCTTTTGGTATTTTTAAATTTGCAATGCTTTTTAATGTTTTTTCCAAAATTTCAGGTCTCAAAAATGTATTGCACGATATTGCAATACTCTTTATTTCCGGTTTTATAAGATTTTG
The DNA here is from genome assembly GCA_944322975.1 of Candidatus Gastranaerophilales bacterium. Taxonomy (GTDB): domain Bacteria; phylum Cyanobacteriota; class Vampirovibrionia; order Gastranaerophilales; family Gastranaerophilaceae; genus Limenecus. The sequence continues at coordinate 23,559 of CALUQS010000048.1, read as the reverse complement.
AGTCTGAGTGTTTTCCATATTATTTTTTCAGGCTTTGCAGTTTTTGTTCGAATTTGTAAGCTGTTTTTATACTGTGCTCCAGCGTGTTTTGAGGTTCCCATTTAAGGGTATTTTTTGCTTTAGCAGCGTTAGCATAAAGCGTTGCCGGGTCTCCCGGTCTTCGTTGTGTAATTTCAACATCAATTTTTTGATTCAAAACTTTTTCGCATGTATCAAAGACCTCTTTTACGCTGTTGCCGTTTTCCGTACCAAGGTTAAAAACGTCAGAGCGGTTTTCTTTTTCAAGCCACAGATAAGCAAGTTTGTGTGCCTGTGCGAGGTCTTCAACGTTGACATAATCCCTTATGCATGTACCGTCTGCTGTCGGATAATCATCGCCGAAGATTTTAAAGGTTTGACCTTTTTCAAAAACGGATTTAATAATATTCGGGATAAGGTGTGTTTCTGTATCATGCCATTCGCCTACCCTGTTTTGTGTGTCACAGCCTGCTACGTTGAAATATCTGAGTTTTACGGATTTTAGCCCGTAAGCAGAATCGTAATCAGCCATTATTCTTTCCACCATCAATTTAGATGAACCGTAAGGGTTAATCGGTTTTTGCGGATGTTTTTCATCTATAGGTGTATATTCAGGCTCTCCGTATGTTGCACAGGTTGATGAAAAAATTATTTTTTTTACGTTGTGTTTAATCATTGTGTCTAACAGATTGAGCGTGCCTACTGTGTTGTTTCTGTAGTATTTTGCAGGATTTATAACGCTTTCTCCGACCAGCGAAAAAGCGGCAAAGTGTATAACAGCATCGATTTTGTATTTTGAAAATACCCTGTCAATATCATCAAGATTTCTTAAATCTCCTTTTTCAAAAGTTACATTGCCTGCTTTTTTTAATTCTTCAACAGTTTCAATGTGTCCAGTTTCAAGATTATCAAAAATCAAAACATCGTAATTGTCTTTTAAAAAATTAAGTACCGTGTGGCTGCCTATGTAGCCTGCCCCGCCTGTTATCAGAATCATTTATTAAGCTCCTCATACAATTCAATTGCTCTGGCAACAGCCTGATCCATGTTGTAGTATTTGTAATCTCCGAGTCTGCCTAAAAAATATACGCTGTCAAGTTTTTTGGCATCTTCAAGATATTTATTATACAGCTGTGTATTTTCAGGTTTTGGAATCGGATAATATCTTTCATTTTTTCCGTTTACAAAGGGTTCTGAGTATTCTTTTGCAATAACGGTTTTTGATGAGATATCATTTAGATAGTATTTGTATTCATGTATTCTTGTGAAATCGTAATTACACGGATAATTTACAACGGAATTTGATTGATAGTGTTCATGGTTGTGCGTTTCCAGTTTAAAGTTTACGCTGCGGTACGGAAGTTCTCCGTATTTGTAATCAAAAAATTCATCAATCGGACCTGTGTAAAAAATTCTGTCAAAATGTCCTGATAAATCTTTATAGTCTGTATTCAATTTTACCGAGATATTGGAGTGTTTTAATATTTTTTCAACGACTTTTGTGTAACCGCCTGTCGGAATTCCCTGATATTTGTCTTGAAAATATCTGTCATCGCAGCTTATGTAAACCGGTACTCTGGCTGTTACGGCACTGTCAACTTCATCAGGAGAGTTGCCCCACTGTTTGTTTGTGTAGTGTAAAAAGACTTTTTCATAAACATAATTGGCAAGAAATTTTAAATCGTTGTCTGCCTGTTTTTGAAACTCCAGTATCGGGACTTTTTTGTTGTATTCAAAGGCTTTTAATAATTTTTCTTCAAGCCTTGAAGCAAGAGATTTTGGAAAGACATCGTACAAAGAGTTTATATTAAATGGAATAGTTGTCTCTATTCCGTCAATAACCGCGACAACTTTATGCATGTATGTATTAAAATCCGTAAATCTTTTTATAAAGTTCCAAACTTTTTCGTCATTGGTGTGAAAAATATGTGAACCGTATTTATGTATTTTTATACCGTTTTCGTCTGTATAGTCATAGCTGTTTCCTGCAATGTGTTCTTTTTTGTCTATAACAAGAACCTGCTCATCAGACTGTTCAGCCAATAATCTGGCAATTACTGCACCGGAAAAACCTGCTCCTACAACCAAATTTCGTTTCATAACAACCTTATTAATTTAATAGTACCTTTTATAATTATAATACAAAAATATTTTAATCTGTTACATTATTTAAATATTAATACAAAAAATCATCTAAACCAAAAGGGCGGCTAAAACAAGCCGCCCAAGCTTTTTTCCGGAAAATTAAAAATTGTTTTAAAAAATAAGCATAAGCGTGTTAGACACAAAATACTCCCAGCTTTGTTTTACAGTCTTAAGAATTTTTCTTCTTAATTTTCTCAAGTACTTACGAATTGTTTTTGTCATAAGCTATCCTTGTCCTTTCTGTAATTGTTAAAGCGTTTGAAATCGGTATGCCGCCTCTTTGTGCGGGGTTGTTGACTATTTTGCCCTGAACATACATTACGGTAGAACCTCCGCCGTCAAGGTTCATCGCATTTATACATCCAAAACTTTTCATCATTCTGGCAAGTTCGCCTAATGTCATACCGACAGAGGCGTGTTCCCGCCCGTCAACAGTGACCATTATAAACTCGTTGTTCGCAGTATAACCTATGGCGGTTCTGGGGTTTTTTCCTGTAATTGCTTTTAATTTTTGCGCGGTTACGTCTATATAAATACCTCCGTCTTTTACAAGATAAGGTCCGCCGCTTATTATGTGGTCAATGTTTTCCCATTGCGGTGCTATTTTTATATCAAGTTCTACTTTTTTGTCCAATAAAAAGGCTCCCAATTTGGATTTAGGGCCGGATATTACATACCCGTCCTGTGGTATGAGCGCGGGAGCCTGTGATAATGCAGTGACTTTATTACCCTGGATAGTTAAGTTGATTCCGTATTTAGGGGCGGCAGGAGAAGTTTGTCCCCAGTCAGGTGTGTACATAAGTACAAGAGTGGAGAGGATTCTCGGCTGGTTAATGTTGTCAACTTTAACAATGTTTCGACCGGTTTTGATTGTTGAATCAAACTGCACCTGCGCCATTTTGAACTCATTTTTGCCTATGCCCATTGCAACACGATTGTGCAAAGGGCCTGTGTAAACCTTTTTGTTAATCATAAGTGTGCCTAATGGAACACCGTTTTGGAACTTAAAATATGTGCCGTTTACTGCGGCGATAGAATTATTACGGGAGGCAATAGTTCTGATAGTTGCCCTGTTTTTAAGTTTTGTATTTGCGGAGGCTAGCTGCGGAGCGATTTCGATATTCGGATTGAGTTTTGTATTAACTTCAACTATGTTTATTTTTACGGGACGTTTGTTGATATACTTCACCATACGGATATGTTTTACCCCGTCTGCGATGGTGAGAATTGCCCCGTTACGATAGCGCTGCCGTAACATAGATTCCCAGCGCTGTTTTTCTTCTGTCAGACTCCTTGTCTGCTCCTCGACCTTATTTTGTTGTATATTCGCTCCTGTATTAATTGCTTCGTCCGCGTTAGCAAAAAGATTGTTGTTAATCAAAAAAGATTGAGAGCAAAAAACGCTTAACAATACAGTAAAGTATAATGAATGATTAATCATCTTTCGTATACTTTTGTAATTGTAGGCTACTGTAATGCTCATAATGATTAACTCTTTTGTATATCCTTTCTACTACTATTGTAACACATTTGATAATACACTACAATTGTCAATGTAACTTATTTTTAAAAAATCAATCACTTAGCACGTTTCGAGCTTAATATTTCTTAATGATTTTTAGGGGATTAATCCCTCTTAAACCCTTGCTATATTTATTTATGGTAAGAAATACACTTAATCGTTTTAATGAAAATAGGAACATATAACTAGCCCGATAGTATAACAGTTATTTTTATAATTTGTGCTCTAATCTTGAAAAAGAAAGGAGCTATAAATGAGTTTTAGAGAGGATTTTGACTTTAGCTCATGTATAAACAAAGAGTTAGACGGAACAAGGACACAAAATAATTTAAAGGAGGCGTTCTGCGGTGAATCACAGGCACGAAATAAATACAACTTTTTTGCACAAAAAGCAAGAGAAGAAGGACTTATCAGTGTTGCTGATATCTTTGATAAAACAGCTGAAAACGAAAAAGAACATGCAAAAATATGGCTAAAGCTGCTGTTAGGCGGAAAAATACCGGATACTAAAGAAAATTTACGCTCAGCCGCGCAAACAGAAAGTTATGAATGGCAGGATATGTACGCAAATTTTGCAGCACAAGCAAAAGAAGAAGGGTTTGAAAAAATTGCAGCTCTTTTTGAAACGGTAAGAAACATTGAAAAAATGCACATGACAAGATACAACAGGCTTTTAGCCGAGCTTGAGGACAACACTTATTATTTAAAAGACAAACCCGTGTTGTGGGAGTGCTCTAAATGCGGTTATAGATTTGAAAAAGAGCAGGCGCCTGATGTTTGTCCGTTTTGTAAACACTCAAAAGAATACTTTTTTGTTGTTTCTGACATGTAGTGTGCATGTTTGGCATAATGCATTAGGTGGTGCTTGTATAAAAATAACGGCAGCAAAAATTTTTGCTGCCGTAAATGTCTGAGAGGGACATCACTTGTACCCGAGGGCCTCCTGATATGTATGGCTCGTAATTTTTATACTGCACTCAAAAGTAAAGCTTTTGCGTGCGGTATAGTCAGTAGTGTGCAATTTATTGCACCAAATCTCTATCAGTCAATTTATACTTTAAAACTATTTTTTAGTAAGGTTAAAGCTTTGTTTGATTAGAGATAAAAGCAAGTTAACCGGTGCTTTTTGGACATCTACCGTAATCCAGTGTGTTTTATTCATATGCCATGCCGGCAAAATAAAGTCATATGTGTCTCTGAGTATAGCAGAATCAATAGGGTTAGATTTCAAATTTATAAATAATTTGTTATTTTGTTTAAATATAAGAGCAAACCATTTGTTGTTGCTTTTATGCCTGATTACAGGGTAGTATTTGTTAGCGCTGTCATTAAAAGGATATGTTACGACAGCGTCATCGCAAAAAATACATAACTTTATCAATTCTTCTTTTTTCATTACACGGCTTTGTCTGTTGGGTTTATTGTGTTCATTGGATTCCAGACATCTTCGAGATTGTTTTTTATAAGGTTTTGATAAAATTTTTCTTTATAATCCAGCATATCAAGCTGTTGTTTAAGCTCTTGCATCTGTTTCAGCGCTTTTTGTTTTGTGTCGCAAATTATTCCGTAACGTTCTTTTATAGTGCTGTCGCCTTTTATACAAAGGTCAATATATCTTTTTATAGCTTTGTTTTCAGTTCCCACAGAGCGGAGACATTTTACTATTTTAACCCAGTCGAGATCATTGTCGGAAAATAAGCGGATATTATTGCGATTTCTTTTAACAAAAGGGAAAAAACCGCTCTTTGCCCAGAATCTTAAAGTGTGTTCAGATACTTCCATTTTTTCCGAAACTTCTTTTATTGTATACATAACACACCTCCTGAACTGTTCCAATGCATTATAGCACAAAAATTTCTAAGCTGTGTGAAAAAGTGGCAAAAATTTCATATATCAAAAATTGTGTTAAAATTATTATGTCGGGGGATGCAAATGCAAAATCAAATTTCAGAAAAACTAAAGGGAACAAGAACCTCTAAAAACAGAAACGAAGTGATTTCTTTGCTGCAAAAGCAGTCAACTCCGATTGCCGTGGAAGATATTTATCAGAAAATAAAATGTGTTAATAACAAAATTTCGCTTTCTACGGTTTACAGGATTATTGAAAAGCTTGCCGCGTTGAATATTGTGCGCAAAGCCGCTATGCTCGATGACAGCAAAGCTTTATATGAACTTGTGAAAGATGAACAGACTCACCATCATTATATGATTTGTGTAAAGTGTAAAAAAGTGATACCAATAGATGATTGTCCGGTAAAAGAACTTGAAAAAAATATTGCCGGTAAAACAGGCTTTCTTATAACCGGTCATAAGTTTGAACTTTACGGCGAGTGCCAGAGTTGTGCCAGTAAACATAAATAGTTTTGCACCGGCAGAGTTGTGGTATAATAATTTCTGATAGGGAGCTTTCTTGTTAAAATGTTACAAAGATGGCAAGCGGGGCACTTTGTCCGGCATTTTTCAGAAGTGTTCCCGTTCACTTATTGCAGGTGCCTGTGTTATAAAACAATAATTGAACTTGGTTTATGCACCTGTTCAATAAGTTACCGGAGTCAGTCGGCTATATGAAATAAACTCAATAAATAGGAGCAAGAAATGAGAACATCACAAAGATTAGATAAAATTCCACCGTATTTGTTTGCGGAAATCGATAGAAAAATAGCTGAAGCAAAGGCAAAAGGGCATGATATCATTTCGCTTGGTATAGGCGATCCCGATACACCTACTATAGCGTCTGTTGTTGAAGCAATGCATAAAGCTGTTGATAACCCTAAAAACCATGATTATCCGCCTTATAACGGTACGGCAGAATTCAGAAAAGCATCTTGTGAATGGATGAAAAAACGTTTTGGCGTTGATTTGAACCCGGACACGGAAATGCTCTGTAACATTGGTTCTAAAGAAGCTATTGCTCACGTTTTCTTTGCTTTCGTTGATGACGGAGATTACACCCTCGTTCCCGATCCTGGATATCCAGTATACAAAAATGCTACTATCTTTGCCGGCGGAACTCCTTATTCAATGCCTTTAAAGGCTGAAAATAATTTTCTTCCGGATTTTGATGATATTCCTCAGGAAATTGCTAAAAAATCAAAATTGATGTTTTTGAATTATCCTAACAACCCTACTGCTGCGGTTGCGGACCTTGATTTTTACAAAAAAGCAGTTGATTTTTGTAAAAAATACGATATTCTTTTATGCTCTGATATGGCATATTCAGAAATGACTTATGACGGTTATAAAGCGCCTTCCGTCTTACAGGTTGAAGGTGCTATGGATTGTGCAATTGAATTTTATTCTCATTCAAAATCATATAATATGACCGGCTGGAGGGTTGGTTTTGTTTGCGGTAATGCAAAAGCAATAAAAGCACTGGGCACTATAAAAAACAATATTGACTCAGGTACGTTCAAAGCTATACAAGAAGCGGCAATAGAAGCTTATCATGCGCCTCAGGAGCAAATTGACAGACTAAATCAAATGTATAAAGAACGTAAAGAAGTAATGGAAGAGGGGTTGAGAGATTTAGGCTGGAGAGTTGAGCCCTCTAAGGCTACATTTTATTTGTGGCTGCCTGTTCCGGAAGGTTTTACATCTGAAGAATTTGTTACAGTAATGCTTGAAAAAGCCCACGTGGTTGTTCCTCCCGGAAACGGATACGGAAAATGCGGCGAAGGTTTCTTTAGAATTGCATTAACAAAGCCTGTTGAACAGATTCAAGAAGCTTTAAGAAGAATGAAACGAGCTGGTATAAGCTATAAAATGCAAAAATAATGTATAAATTACATTTTGAGAGTGCGCTGTTACAAGTTCGCATTCTCGGACATTTTGTGCTTAACAATTTATAACATAATACATATAAATATAAAAAATAGTATAATGTTATATGCTCATACAATATATAGCGGAATATCTCGAATATTTGCAGGCAGAAAGAGGGCTTGCCAAAAATACAATAGATGCCTACAGACGTGATATTACATTTTTTTGCGACTTTTTGTATAAGCTTTTTGAAATAGATGAGTTTTCAAAAATTGCAAGAAATCACATTAATTATTATATAAAAGAACTCCATGACAAAAAATACACTCCTACGAGTGTTACAAGAAAAATAGCTGCAATACGCGGCTGGTTCAGGTGGCTCAGCGCAAACGAAATTGTACAAAACGACCCCAGCCTCAGTGTTGAACTGCCAAAACTTACTAAAAAACTGCCTAAAGTCATTTCGGTGGCAGAAATAGAAAATATCCTTAAAAATCACCTTACGGATATTGAATCAGCGGTTTTAGAACTTCTCTACGGCGCCGGCTTAAGGGTATCAGAGCTTGTCAATCTTGAGCTTAATAACATTGATATGTCCGCAAGATATGTGAGATGTATCGGCAAAGGTTCAAAAGAAAGGATTATACCCGTAGGAGAAAAAGCAATTAAGGCGCTTAAAACTTATCTTAAAAAACGTGAGCTTGTAATAAAAAAATTCCGGCTTGATACAAAAAAGCTTTTTATCAAAGAGAATGGCTCTGCAGTGACACGGCAGGATGTTTATGTTTTTATAAGAAAACAGGGAGAATTGTTGAAAAAACATATATCCCCGCATACCTTAAGACACAGTTTTGCAACACATATGCTCGAAAACGGTGCAGATTTAAGAGTGGTACAGGAACTGCTCGGGCATAGCGATGTTTCTACAACCCAGCTTTACACGCACGTAAGCAAAAAGCGCTTAAAAGAAGTCTATTTTTCAATTAACAAATAAAAGGAAAACATATTTGAAACTAAAGGAAATCTACTCTCAAGGCAAAAAACCGGTAATATCTTATGAAGTGTTCCCGCCCAAAGATGACGCTGACGGCGAAAAACTCAAAAACCTCTTTGAAGAATTAAATAAACTTATGGTGTTTAATCCGTCATTGATATCCGTCACATACGGAGCCGGAGGCTCAAACCGCAACGAATCCATAGAAATAATAAGACGAATAAAACAAGAGCTAAAAATTCCGCCGATGCCGCATTTTACCTGTGTTTCCACCAGCACTAAAAACATAAGCGAATACTTAAAAACAATAGAGTCCTTTGAGGTAAAAAATATACTTGCTCTCAGAGGCGATGTCCCTAAAGAAGGCAATGTATGCCACGATTTTAAACATGCAGATGAACTTGTGCAATACATAAAATCAAACACTGACCTTTCCGTTGCCGTTGCAGGTTATCCCGAAGGACATAAAGAGTGTGAATCTTTTGAAAAAGACTTGTTTTATCTCAAGCAAAAAACCGGCAAAGGTGCTGATGTTATTTATACACAGATGTTTTTTAATAATGAGCATTACTTTTCTTTTGTTGAAAAATGCAGCAAAATCGGTATAACTCAGCCTGTAATACCGGGAATTTTACCGGTTTCATCATATAATCAACTGCTTAAAATGGCTGATATGTGCAAGGTTGAAATCCCTCAAAAAATGAAAACAGTACTTGAAAAATATCAGGAGGATAAGGATTATACAAAAAAATACGCAATAGAATATGCCGCGCAGCAGTGCAGCGAACTCTTGCAAAACGGAGTTAAGGGGCTGCATTTTTATACGCTTAACAAAGCTTATGCCGTGTCTGAAATACTAAAATATTTATAATACAGGGAAAAATCAAATGAAACTAATATCAGAAAATCTTCATATAATTTCAAAGACCACAAAACAGGCGGTGTTAGACCGCGACGAAAATTATATAAAAAATCTGCTTGAAAAACAGATAAAAACAAAACCGGACTGGATAGACTTAAATATCGGGCCGGCAAGAGGAGCTTTCGCAGGTACAATGCAGTGGCTTGTAAACATTGCACAGGAAATGACCGATATAGCACTTTCACTGGATAGTACAAACGCCGATGAGATAGAGCTCGGGCTTGCGCTTGCAAAACAGCCTGAAAAATGGATTATAAACAGCACAAGTGCAGACGAACAAAGACTCGACAGGGTTACAGATATTGCCGCTAAATACGACTGCAGCCTGATTGCCCTGACAATGAACAGTGAACTTGGTATTCCCAAAGAAGCGGACAAAAGGCTTGAACTTGCTTTTGAAATTTCAGCAGCCGCTGAGTCAAAAGGAATTTCTAACGACAGATTGTATTTTGACCCTTTGATTCTGCCGGTTTGTGTTGACCAGACGCAGGCAACAGAAGCATTAAACACTATAAGAATGCTAAAAGAGAGTTTTGAGCCGGCAGTTAATACCACTATCGGGCTTTCTAATGTTTCTAACGGATGTCCGAAAGAGTTAAGACCGCTTATCAACAGAGTGTTTATGGTGCTTGCCTCAGGCTGTTCCATAGACAGCGCCATTGTTGACTCGTTTGATGACGAACTTTTGAGAATTAATGAGGTTATTGAAACTAAAACCCCTCACAAAAGTTATGATAACGTATACCTTGATTTATTTAATATGATGCAAAATTTTGAAGATATTGATTGTGTAAAATATGACAATAATGACCCGGAACAGGTTAAAATAATTAAAACAGCTAAAATACTTTTAAATCAGAATGTTTATACAAACAGCTATCTGGAGATATAAAAATGTTTAATTTAAAATCTCACGGGTTTGAAATTGTACTTGTTTTTATACTGACAATAAACTGGTTCTGTGGCGGGGCTTTCAACAAAAGCAATCCGGAGACTGATTCTATTAGCAGAACTATTCTTGTAACGTTGATTGTTCTGGCAGTGTGGGGAATTGTAAAATTTTTATCTGCAAACAACAACAGTTAGGTAGAAGATTTTTATCAGTAGTACAGGTACAGGTCTACTTTTTAGAAGAAGTGTTTGCTAGTTTTGGTGTAGGTACATAAGATGCATTTGACAGGTCATCTTTTGTTCCGAACCAGAGAAATTTTTTCTTTTTCTTTTGTTCAATTTTTTCCTGTTTTGCAGGTGTACTTTCTTCTGACAGTGTTGTTTGTGTCGGAGTGCTCGGCGTAAATGCATTTGTAAGCAGCACATCAATGTATTTTTTATCTAAGTGTGCGTAGTCAAATAACACGATACCCGAGGTTTTCAGTTTTCGGCTTTCATGTATTTGTCTAAGCAGGTCGTCAGGGTTTCCGTTCATAAATGTCACAAAAAGCCCCGGATAAATTTTGGTATTTTGTTTTGAATTTATTCTGATATCGTTAATTAAATAAACTGCAGTATCTCGGTCACATGTTAAAATCAGCGGGGTAAATCCGTTGACATAGTTGTTGTCAGACCATGTTTTCCAGTCCTGCATTTTGACTTCCATACTTTTGTATCTGTCAGGGAATATAACTGCCGTAAGAGGGATATTGTATTTTGAGGTAAGCTGTTTGGCTTTAAAAACAAAGCAGGTTATCTTGTTCTGGCGGTATTTTGCCCATGCGTCCCACAGGGCGGTTCCGTATTTTATATCAACGGGGTCAACATTCATTGCTTGTTTAAACTCGTTTCTTGCATATTCTGTATAACCCCAGTTAGAAAGCTCATAGCCGGAAAATTTTGCGCTTATGCTCTGCGGATATCTTATGTAATCAAGGTTTATACCGTCAGGTTTGTAGCGTGTAATAATTTCTTCAAGCAGTGTCAAAAGGTAAGTTTGCACCTCTGGGTTAGCAGGGTCTATAAAATATCCGTTGTGCTCCGACAAAGAGGCTACAGGTGTTGGAGAATTGTATTTCATCTTTGTAACGTTAGCCCATTTGGGATAAACAGATATTACATTCATCGGATTATTCATAGGGTTTTCAGGCCCTGCGTAATAGGTCTGAAACCATATGTGTATTTTCAAACCGCGTTTGTGTGCTTCTTCCACCCAGATTTGTAAAGGATCAAAGCCTATAAACTCGGGACGCTGCGGTTGTACCCCGTATTTAGCAAGAGTTTCGGACGGAAAAATAGTTTTGCCCTGATAATAGGTTTCTAAAAATACCGTTTCAAGCCCGTATTTTTTTACCTTGTCCAGAGTTTTTGCGATTTCTGCGGGAGTTTTTTCCGTCGGGCGCAGCCAGACGCCTTTAAACTCATCCTTGTAATACGGCAGGGCATATTGCATGGCTTTGTTAGCCGCATTTATTGCCATAGAGGAATATTTTTGCGTATCATCAGGGTGTTTGTTGGCTCGTTTAAGGTTATCAAGCGCTTTTGTAATATAGCTGTGCGCAACAGAATCATCGTAATAGATGTCATTATCTTTGTAATAACGCATCATCTGGTCTATTTCTTTAATTTTTTCTTTTGTTGCATATATAAAACTGTCATTTGTTAAATATGCGTTTATCATTCTGTTTCTGTAGTCGATATAAATTTTTGTACCTACTGTCAGGTTCAAATTCATCCAGGTTTTTGCTTTGCCGTGCCCGCTTATTACAAAACCGCCTTTGGGGATGATAGAGTCAGCACCGCTTATTCTAACTACTGTGCCGTTTACAACAATAGCTTCAGCGCCGAATTCGTTGGTACCGGTTCTTTGGCCTATCCTGTGAGTGTAAATAACAAGCTGGTTTGCCCCCCTGCCTCCCGGGTAAAAGCCCCCGTTTTTTGCCACGCCGGAAATCGGGTCTATTGCACTAATCCGGTATGACGATTGAGAAAGGATTCCCTCGGGAATTGGCACTGCTGTTGAGATTGCCTCCTCTTCTTTTTTGGTTAAAGTTTCGGTTTTATTAGTGTTTTGAGATTTTGGCTGCTGTTTATCCTTTTTCCCCCACCAAAAAGCCTCAGCACTGAGTGCGTTAGACATCAGGCATGCGATAATTAAAACTATTGAAAATTTTTTCACTAAATTTTTCATAAGCTTATTTAAAAAATTATGTAGTCTACAAATATATTATCGGCAACTTTTAGAATAACTTTATTAATAAATAATTAAAATCAACTAATTAGTGCATATTTTGTATTATCATGATGATATATGAACAAATAACTATCGCAACGGAGATGTAAATCTGCTATGGAATATAAAGATTATTATGAAATACTGGGTGTAAAAAGAGACGCCACACAGGCAGAGGTAAAATCAGCCTATAGAAAACTGGCTAAGAAATATCACCCTGATGTAAATAAAACACCGGAGGCTTCCGCAAAATTCAAAGATATAAACGAGGCCTTTGAAGTGCTGTCGGATAAAGACAAAAGAGCACGCTATGACAGTCTTGGTTCAAACTGGCAGGCTGGTGCAAATTATACACCTCCGCCGGGGTTTGAAAATTTTAACTTTGGTGGCGGCAATGGCTACAGTTACAGTACATCCGGCATAAACTTTGAAGATTTGGGAGGCTTTTCCGATTTCTTTAACAGTTTGTTCGGCGGCGGGTTCAGCTCTGCGTCTTCACGAACGAGAAGTTCTGCCGGTTCTTTTTACGACGATTTAGGCGGCTTTTCATCTCGTACGGGGCGCAGCAGTGCAAAACAACAGAAGTCACCTGCCGACTTAAATATTACACAGGAAATAAAAGTCAACGCAAAAGACATTTTTAACCAGAAACCTGTAAGTGTAAGAATAAACAACCTTGAAAAATGTACAAGCTGTTCAGGTGTCGGCTCAATGTGCAGCCAGTGCCACGGAACAGGGTTTGTTACTTTTTCAAAAACTTTGAACGTAAAGATTCCGCCGGAAGTAAAAGAAGGGCAAAAAATAAGACTCAAAGGCGAGGGCAAATCAGCTTCTAACGGAATGAAAGGTGATTTGTATCTTGTTGTAAAATTTGCCGATAAAGACTATACAATAAACGGAACAGATTTAACAAAAACAATAGAAATCACACCTGCTGAGGCTGTTATCGGCACAAAAAAAGAGATTCAAACCCTCCATGGCAATATCAATATTAAAATTCCGCCCAGAACCTCCTGCGGTGCTGTATTAAGATTAAAAGGACTGGGACTGCCTAAAAAATCCGGCGGCTACGGGAACTTGAACGTAAAAATAAGCCTTGCTGTGCCAAAAGATTTGACAGAGGAGCAGATAAAGCTTTACGAAAAATTATTGCAGCTTGAAACAACAAATACGTGATATAAGTTTAAAAAATAAACTTTATCAGTTTGCACTGATTGTAAATTTAGCGCAAAAAAAAACAAAGTCTCTGTCAGCTTTTTTGCGGGAGAGTTCCTGAAATTACACGCTGAATACCCGAGACATCGTTTAAAATCTCGATGTTTTCAAATCCGTTTGCCTGCATAATATCTTTTACGTCGCATGCCTGATTTATCCCTGTTTCAAATGCTAAATACCCTCCCGGTGTTAAATATCTATAAGCATTTTGCGAAATTTTTTCGTAAAACTCAAGTCCTGCAGAATCTTTTGTGAATAATGCACTTTGCGGTTCAAAGTCTCTCACCTCGGATTGCAGATGCGGTTTTTGCGACAACGGTATGTAAGGTGGATTTGAAACTATCAAATCAAATTTTTCTTCTTCCCTGATTTTAGAAAATAAATCGGATTTTCTAAACAGCGCTCTATTCATTAAATCAAGGTGCATCGCGTTATTTAGTGCAATTTTTAGTGCATCGTTAGATATATCAACTCCCAGTACCTGCGCATCCGTATTTTTGGCAATCATGCAGGCTATGCACCCGCAGCCGGTTCCTATATCAATCACCTGTTTAAAGCCGTTATTTTTAATTATTTCTACAGATTTTTTAACAAGCAATTCTGTTTCCGGTCTTGGTATAAGCGTATTTATGGAAACTTCGAATTTGTTTCCCATAAAAAAAGAATATCCTAAAATTTGTGCAATTGGCTGTCTTGCAGCAAGTCTTGTTTGTACGGTATCATAAAGTTTTTTAATGTCTTTTGGGGAGGGCATTATTCCTATAATCAAATCTTTTGGCGTTAATCCGCTTATTATTTCTATTGCAAAATCAATCTCTGCAGAGGCTGTTTCTGCAGAAAAACCTGCGGAAATATAGTCTTTTATCAAATCAGATTTTTTTAAGTCCCGTATCGTGTTCATCTAAGATTTTTCCTATCATATTTTTTAAATCAAGCCGTGACAAATTTTCAACAGGCTCCTGTTTAATTTTATACTTTTTACAAAGCATATCATAATAATAAATTTGTTTTTTGGTAGGGGGCTGTTTTGACTGCTTGTACTCAGCTGCTTTTTTCCTCTGCTCTTTTGCAAGTGCTTTTTGCTTTTCAATAAATGGTTTACAGGCCTCTTTAAGTGCAAGCTGTTTTTTATTTTCATCAATAAGCATCGAAAGTTCTTTTAAGAAATTTTCATTCTCAAATTCTTTTATAATCCATTCAAAATGCGGATTTTTCTGTTCATAGTAGTATTGTTCGTCTTCTATAAAAAGCGAGAGAATTTCGTCTGTAGTTTTTTGCGGATGTTTTTTGACAAAACTCTTTATAAAACCGAACAGTGCGGCTTTTTGATTTTTAGTTAAATCTAAAAAAATGGTATTTTTAAGATAATACATTATTTTAACAAATCATTTATATTGAATTTTTGGGACAAATTATCATTTTTAAATTGCATAAGCTTTTTTAAAATAGGGTTTGTAGCATTTGACACGGTTTTAGAAGGCTTATTGTCTTTTGCGTCAGCCTTGTTTTTTTGTGCCAGTAACTCTTTAATATCGGTAATGTTGTCCATTCTTTTATTTTAACTCATTTTATCTGTTAATGCTATATATATAAAAACAATATAAAATTTTTTATTGCTCATATTTCATATATTTGGCGGTTTTAAAATATTGCATACAGAAGGATTATAATAATAATCATCCCTTATAAAGGTTAACTGTAATCCATGCCCTACTTTGTAATATATATTATAGTTATGATTGTTGGTCTGGCTCTCGGCGGAACGCGAAGGCGCGGTTTTTTAGGCTACGGTGATGATTATTATTACGGAGATTCACCGATAAACAATATTTTTGCCTGGGGAATAAATCGTATAAACCGCAGAAATCGCAGAATAACAGCCCTCAAAACCGCTGCAAACTATATTAAGCCGTATGAAAAAATATTCGGTTCCCTTACCTTGTCTAACAAATTCTGCTCTCTTAACAGAAACCAAACAGGCGACACGATTATTTGCATAAGCAAAGAATACGATGAAAACGGAAAATGTATGATGCTTACGGCAAAAAGATTCAGCCCGATGGATATTGATGAATATTTTGACATGATGTGCGAAATATTTAACTATAGTACACGTTATACTGAAATTTATAACTCGCTGAAAGCTAATGCAATAATAACAGAGACCGTCTATTCCTCCAGATCTGTTGATACCTCTGTTAATCCAAATATTCCGCCAAAATCACAGGTGGCAAAAAAATATACACAGGCATCTGCTGACCAGAAAGAAAACCGCAAACTAAATAAAGATATAGAAAATTTTGTAAAACTTACTGACGGGCTTACCGATGTAAACAACGCATCGGAGGCTGAACTTACTGCATTGAGCGGTATAAATATTGTGCTTGCCAAAAAAATAATCAAATACCGCGATACCGTAAGACCGTTTAAATCAGTAGACGACTTTATTGCTGTTATGGGAATAAAACCGCACTTTGCAAAGCGTTTGAGAGATGAAATTTGTGTGAACAAAGTAAATATTAAAAAAGTCAGAAAAGCAAAAGCAGAAAGAATAATTGACCTGTAATGAAAATCAATGTTTTTAAAATAATAAATAAAACAAATGCAGAAGGGCCGGGCAAAAGATTTTGCCTGTGGGTTCAGGGCTGTTCCCGCCATTGCGACGGATGCCATGCTAAAAGCACGTGGCCGCACAACCCCAATAAAATGCTTGATGTAGAAGAAATTTATGAACTTATAAAAATACAAAAAGATATTGAGGGTGTAACCTTTCTTGGCGGAGAGCCTTTTGAACAGGCCCAAGCGCTTGCTTTTCTTGCACAAAAAGTTAAAGAGTCAGGGCTTTCGGTTGTGACTTTTACTGGCAACTCCTATGAGCAATTGAAAAACAGCGAAACTGCAGATATACAGAACCTTTTAAAATACACTGACCTGCTTGTCGACGGTGAATTTTGCGAAAACGAGTTTGACCTTTCCCGTCCGTGGGTGGGGTCAAAAAACCAGCGCTACATATTTTTGACAGAGCGCTATTCGCTGCCTGAAATTATGCATTATAAAAATAAAGTAGAGCTGAGAATTGACGAAAACGGCGTTGTTTTTGTCAATGGAATGGCTGATTTTAAAAAACTGAAAAAATATTTAACACGTAATTATAAATCATTGGAGAATAACTATGCTTGTTAAAAAGTTATCAAACCTCATAAGAGCAAGGTTCCCTTACATATACATAACAACCTATGAAGAAGAAAGGGTCACAAACCTTATTAAAAAGATAGTAAGAGAGCCCAAACTTGTTAAAGTCCCCAGAGAAGTTTACATCTGGACAGAGACTAACGGGTTTGTTAACGAAGAAACAGAAAAGCCTGTTCCGGGTACTATTACCCCCTCAAAAGCTCTGGAATTTGTTGAAAAATGCGACAAAGATGCAGTATTTTTGTTTTACGACATGCATGTAAATTTCGGGATAAAAAACCGCTCCTGCGATTACGAGCTTGTAAGAAGACTAAGAGACCTTGTCAGCGTACTAAAAACAAGTCAGGCGCGTAAAAATGTTTTCTTTATCTCGCCTGATTTGGTTATTCCTGATACATTGCAAAAAGATATTACTATCTGTAATTTTCCACTGCCGTCATTAAAAGAAATAAGCGCAAAACTAAACAGCATGATTTCTCAAAACGTAAAAGTGAAATCAGATACTCTGACGGAAGAGGATAAAGAAAGACTCTGTAAAGCAGCGTTAGGCCTAACCTTGCAGGAGGCAGAGAACGCCTTTGCTCTTGCAATGGTAAACGACGGTACAATAAGCATCGATGATTTAAAAATAATTATGGATGAAAAAATGCAGGTTATTAAAAAAACAGGTATTCTTGAATTTGTAAGCACAAACCTTGGCATAGAAGATATAGGCGGTCTGGATAACCTCAAAAGCTGGCTTAAAAAGAGAAAAAACTCGTGGTCGGAAAACGCTAAAAAATATTGCATTCCTGCTCCAAAAGGCGTGCTTATTACAGGTGTTCCGGGATGCGGTAAAAGTTTGACAGCAAAAGCTATGAGCGAAATCTGGCAGCTGCCTTTGTTAAGACTTGATTTAGGCAAAATTTTCAGCGGTCTTGTAGGCAGTTCCGAAGAAAATATGAGAAGAGCAATCGCTACAGCAGAAGCTGTTGCACCATCGATATTGTGGGTAGATGAAATCGAAAAAGGCTTGAGCGGAGTAAACTCCGGAGGCGACAGCGGTGTTACCTCAAGAATATTCGGTCAATTTTTAACGTGGATGCAGGAAAAAGAAGCGCCTGTGTTTGTTATAGCAACAGCAAACAACATAAACAATCTTCCTCCGGAACTCATGAGAAAAGGCCGTTTTGATGAAATTTTCTTTGTTGATATTCCTACCTTTAACGAAAGAGTTGAGATTTTCAGACTCCACCTTAAAAAGAGACTGAAAGACAAAGAGGTTGCACGCAATGTTCCGGTAACAGACGATGTTTGTAAAAAGCTTGCCTCTCTGACAGAAGGGTTTATAGGTGCAGAAATAGAGCAGGTTGTTATATCAGCACTTTATGAAGCGTTTTTTGAAAAAAGAGCGCTTGAGTTCAGCGATTTAGAAAAAACTATAAAAAACACTGTACCTTTGTCCACCACTCAAAGAGAGCAGATACTTGCGCTGAGGGCCTGGGCAAACGTTAGGGCTGTTGCCGCAACAAAAAAAGAAGATTTGAGTGCTTATACTCAAGATATCAATATAGAAAACAACTCATCACAAAAAGATGTGTCTAAAACCCGCGGCGGACGCTCTCTTGACTTTTAATGAAAGGATTTAACTTATGTCTTGTACTATATCATTACTGCCTTTCGGACTTTTGTATGCTGTAGTTTCTTCTATATCTTACGGAATTCAAACTGAAAGAGAAGCGAAATTAATCGAGTCACAAGAGGCTATAAAAGCAAAAATTAATGCACAATTAAAAGAATCCTTGAATACTCCTCAAAATATTACTAAAGAAAACATAGAAAAAATATGCAATGAATATGACACTGTTTTTATGGACAGAGACCTGCTTATGAAAACCTTGCAGGAGTACGGTATACAAACGCTTATGGTTGATAAAAATAAAGTAGAGGCTGATATAGAAAATTTTCACCTCAATTTTTTCAGACCGGATGAATCAACTCCTTTTAAATTGAAAGTTACATGTGAACAAAATTGCGATGACACTGTGATTCTTGAAGATTTAAGCTCTGAGTACGGAATGAATGCGCAGGAAGAAAGTTATCTAAAAATAAAAGAAAGACTTGCGCAGAAAAATCTGCAGATAGATGAAGAGGAAATTCTTGAAGATAACTCGATTATGCTTACAATAAATATTAATTAGCGGTGCAATATGGATAAAAAAAAGATAAAAATACAACTTTTGCCAAACGGCGAGATAAAAATGCATACAGAAGGCATTAAAGGTAAAAAATGCCTTGATTATGCAAAGCTTTTAGAACAGCTTGCGGATGCCAAAATTACCTCACAGGAGTTAACAGACGAATACTACGAAACAGAAGTGTTTGAGGATAACAATTTGTATAACACAGGCGCTTAAAGTGTGGATATTATATTTGTTATGCAATACGTCCGGCAATAACAGGATAATACATCAATAAGAAAAGTATTTGTCAAAATCAACATCATCGAAACTGCATAAAAGTCTGTAAACTTCGTCATCTTCGTCCATTCGCTGGAAGTTGTATTCATCAAATTTCCAAATTTTGGGGTTAATTCCTTTTACACGCACAATACCTTTGTCAAACAAAATTTTAAGCTTTTTTTTGACGGTTTCTAAAGGCATATTTAAGTGGCGGCTCAGTTCTACGGCCGTTATGCCGTCCTCGTGGCTGCATTTTTCAGGAGTCAGGAACATCAGTTCCAGTCCTACTTCCTTTAGTTCTTTGTCTTCAAGCTCGATATCATACATATCTATTACTACTTTATACTATATAAACATCTGTTTTACTATATAGTATATCGGAATAAATTTGATAAACTTTAGATTTTAGGACAATATAATCTTTACAATTGTTACAATTGAAGCATAAATTATAGTGAAAACCGGTTATATAACAGAAAAATTAGCCCAAAATGCGTTGTTATGCTTTTATGGAGCTGGTTAGACTAAATTTTGGGGATTATTATTTGATTCCTGTGTTTTTTGTAATTTTGTCCAGGATTCAAAAGCAGCTTTCAGCTTATGCTGCTCATTTCGATATTTTTTTACGAGTTCGTCAGCCTGTGTGCCAATTATACTGAGCAGCCAACCTGAACCAAGACCGAGGATAAGGTTTTTGGCACCTGTATAGCCTCTTACAGTACCGTAATAAGTCACACCTACACCGCCTAAGATAGGCACACCCTGAGTAAGCGTTTTTGATATCCTTTCATCTTGGTTATCTGCTTTAACAACCATTCCCACGCCAAGTGCAGTCGGTGCAAGAATACCTATAATATCTGACGGCGCAGACCCTACAGCCAATTCCGCCATTTTTTCATAAACATTCATTTCCTGATAAATAGCATTGTTTAGTTTTGTGTTCATATTTTTCATATATTTGTGGGCAAGCTTATATTCTTTTGACAGAGCTCCCCCTTCAAACATAAACTTAACATCGGTTATTGCCTCTTGCGCAAGTCCTTTTTTATAAAAATCAGGTTTTATTATTTCGTAAAATTTATCTATTCTTTGAATAGCGAGTTTATAGTCATCAGGATTTTTTATATCTTGTCCGGCAATTTTGGAAAGCTGGTTCAAATAGTCTTTTATGTTTTTAAAAAGGGCCTCTCTTTGACCGGCTTCTGTCTGTCCTTTTAAGTTTTTGCTTTCATCTAACAATTTGTTAATCTTTTTAACTATATCAACAGCATTGTCATTACGCGGATTTATGCTGATTTTTAAGTTATTAAAAGCTTCTTTAATCGCCAGGTTAACATCTGTCAAATTGTTAGAAATAGCTGCTTTTGCTTTAGTAATATTGTTTTCTGCTATTCCTCTTTCCGGTGCAATTATATCGGTTGTAACATAAGACCGAAACTGTTTTAGATTTTTCAAAAAGCCTTTTTTCTGTTTAAAAAGCCTGTTATAAACCTCTGAATGCAATCCTTGCATACTTTGCCATGCTTGCTGCGAGCGTTTTACATGGTTTGCCGTTGAAAAATTGGCAGTATAATCAGCCATAATTTGTTTTGCTTTTTGTGCAAGTTCAGGGTTGTTTTTTAATTTTGCAAGTTTTTCAAGGTAATTGCAAAATTCTATGGTAGCGTATTCAGCCTCGTTGTAGGCAACATTTTTTGTTTTTAAAATTAATTTATTTTTGAAAAATTGATTAATAACGTTGACTGCTTTTTGAAGATGTAATGTCTGCATTAATTTTAGCATAGCACTGTCTTTAACCGCAGAAATGTTAGAAGACGCCTGCATTGCATCAGCAAAATGTTGAACTCCTTTATGAATTCTCAGTTTTATTTTTTGAGACTCCGTAAGTTCCTGTGACTGGGTTGACAGGTCATAAATAGCTTTTCTTGCACTGTCTGATATTTTTCTTAATTTTCTTGCGATATTTCCGGAAAAACCTTTGCTTAGTGTAAACAAACCTATTACAGTCAGCAGCAGTGCTGAACCTACGGAAATACCTATTATCCCGAATAATTTTTTGTTGCTGTGTCTTTTTTCATCGTTTTCAGCGGCTGTTGAATTCTTTCTGTTTGAAGGAATATCACCTACCCTAACTGCAGCAGGCTGTTTTTGTTCCTGCTCTGCTATAACAGGTACACCCACGGCAGGCGTAGTTAAAAAGTTTTTATACGTACTATTTAGCGGATTCACATACATAAACAAAAATCTGCATAATTTATTTGCTTCACTGTTTACATTAAAACAAAAGAATACAAAAAGTTGCCACAACATTAATTATTGTTAATTAATGCAAATAGAAGGATTACAGAACCATCGATTCATAAAACTGTTCTGAGACAGTTAAAGACGACACAAAATGTTTAACACAAACACTATTTTTCTTTAATACAACAATAAAAACAGCCCCTTTTATATAAAAAGGAGCTGTTTTATTTAACTTTATTACGCAATGTGCGCAGGCATTACTGCCGGCAATATTTTTGTAACAATTAGTATCTGTAGTGAGCAAATGCTTTGTTAGCTTCTGCCATTTTGTGGGTGTCTTCACGTTTTTTGCAAGCTGCACCCTGTCCGTTTGATGCATCGATTAACTCGGCTGTCAGTTTTTCTTTCATTGATTTGCCGTGTCTTTTCTTAGCTGCATCAATCATCCATATAGCAGCAAGCCCTTTGCCTCTGTCAGGCTTAACTTCTACAGGTACCTGATAAGTAGAACCGCCGATTCTTCTTGCTTTAACTTCCAAAAGCGGTGTTGTGTTAGTGAAAGCTTTGTTGAAGATTTCGATAGGGTCTTCTTTTGTTCTTTCTTTGATAGCTTCCATTGTTTCGTAAAAGATTTTTTCTGCAATGGATTTTTTGCCTCTTCTCATCAATCTGTTGATGAATTTAGCTATATCGACACTGTTGTATATTGCATCAGGTGCCGGTATGCGTTTTGGTGGTTTATTTCTTCTTGACATCTTTATAATTCCTTTTTCTTGTAGTTACTGTATTAGATTTGTCCCGCAGGCAAAAGTTATGTTTGCCATTATTAGATGGGGATACCTCCCATCATCCGGTAAAATCGTTATTTTTTAGCTGCTTTAGCTTTTTTAGCACCGTATTTAGATCTGCTTTGTGCTCTGTTTGCAACACCTGCAGTATCTAATGTGCCTCTTACGATGTGATAACGAACACCCGGAAGGTCTTTAACCCTTCCGCCTCTGATAAGAACAACGCTGTGTTCCTGCAGGTTGTGTCCGATACCCGGAATATAAGATGTAACTTCAAAACCGTTAGTTAATCTAACCCTTGCAACTTTTCTTAAAGCTGAGTTAGGTTTTTTCGGTGTAGTTGTATAAACTCTTGTGCAAACGCCGCGTCTTTGAGGGCAGTTTGTAAGAGCCGGTGATTTAGTTTTGTCAACTAATTTTTTACGTTCTTTTCTTACCAATTGTGCAATTGTTGGCATGATTTCTCCTTGTATATAAATTTTTAATAATTATTAATTCAGGTCAGGCAACACACCTTAGCCCTAGTTTTTACGGAGTTTGCAACGACGCTCCGTGCGTCATACCCGTAGCGGAAATCAGAATTCAGCACAAATCTGTACTCCCGATAGGGATACAAGTATATCAAAACCCAAACAAAACCCGATGTCAACGCTGACATCGGGTTTTTATTAAGGTTTATAAACTATTGTTTAAAACTGATTTACTATCTCAAAAGGAGTTTCTGAAACATGGCAGGCTGCATCGATTTTTCCTCTTTTTAATTCAGAGAAAGATGCTTTTGTGGAGTGAAAAGCGTTTTTAAGAAACTCATAAGCAACTTTAGGGTCGCATTTGTCGCCGCATGTGAACAAATCTACAGCTGCATAGCCGAGTTCCGGCCAAGTGTGAATTGCCAGATGACTTTCAGAAATAATTACAACACCGCTTACTCCGTGCGGACTAAACATATGAAAACATTTTTGAACGATTGTTGCTCCGCACTCAAGCGCTGCATCAATCATAAGACTTTCGACCTTTTGCGCGTTGTTTAAAATATTAGGGTCGCATTCAAAAAATTCAGCCAAAACGTGCTGTCCAAGATACTTAGCTTTTGTATCAACGTGATAAACGTTAGAAGCTGTCATAGATTTAGTCAATTCATTTATCTCCTTTT
>CALUQS010000047.1 GCA_944322975.1 Candidatus Gastranaerophilales bacterium | reverse complement strand
AAAATCTTTTTTGTGCATATACAAAAAGCAGATGTATAGAAGAAGACAAAGGCTGTCTTTGTAATGTTTGCCGGGTACACGACAAATACGACCTCGAAGAAGGACACTACTGCATAACAGACGGCGGCTATTAATAAATTTTATAAATCTTATCAGTCCCCCGCAGCTCTACACTATAAGGGGGATTGATATTGCGGCAGACAATAAAAAACCTTATAATAGATACGTTGTTTACATAATTTATGAGGTTCTAATGGAAATATTTAATGCCTGGCAATTATGGTGTATAGCGGGCGTAGTGTTCTTTATTATAGAAATGTTTACACCTGTTTTGTTTTTCTTTAATATTGCTCTTGCCTGTTTTATTGCCGCTATTTGTGCTGCATGCGGAATTTTGCCGGTTGTACAGGTTATAATTTTTGCTGTTTTCAGTGTAATATTTTTAATCTGGCTGAGACCGGCTCTTGTAAAATACAAAACCAAACCTGAAAACGAAACCATTGATATGTACACAGGCAAAACCGCCAAGGTAATCAAAACCGTAACAAAAGAAGGCGGCAGAATTTATATTTTTGATGAAGAATGGCCTGCTGTTGCGCTAAACGACGGCGATGTGTTTAACGAAGGCGAAAACGTTACTATAGTCAAAACCCAAGACATGCTCATGTATGTTGAAAGAACTAATACAAATTAACATAATGTAAAAAGGAGAGAAGATGGGAATTTTATTAATTGTATTACTGGTACTGGTTATCTGTTATTTTATAGCGGGTATAAAAATTGTCCAGCAGGAAGAAGCTATGATTATTGAACGGCTCGGTGCTTTTGAAAAAGTGCTTTATGCAGGGCTTCACATTATAATACCGTTTTTTGAATATCCGAGAAAAATTCAATGGAAAGATACCCAAAAAACCATTGACGGAAGAACTTATTCTTATTATTCGGAAAAAACAATTATAGACCTTCGTGAGTCTGTTATGGATATTCCGAGACAAAATGTAATCACAAAAGACAATGTGTCTATTTCTATCAACGCTTTGATTTACTTCCAGATTATGGACGCAAAAAGCGTTGTGTACCGGATTCAAAACCTTCCGGAGGCTATTGAAAAACTTACGCTCACAACAATGAGAAACGTAATCGGGGATATGGTTCTTGATGAAACGCTTTCTTCCCGTGACACTATTAACGCAAAATTAAGAGAAACACTTGATGAAGCCTCCAACAAATGGGGTGTGAAAGTAAACAGAATAGAACTTCAAGAAATTACCCCGCCCGCTGATGTTCAGGCGTCAATGGAAAAACAGGTTAAAGCAGAAAGAGAAAAACGCGCTGCAATATACGAAGCAGAAGGTTTAAAACAGGCTGCAATATTAAAAGCAGAAGGTGAAAAAACAGCCGCTATCAATAAAGCCGAAGGTCAAAAACAATCTGCCATTCTTGAAGCGGAAGGTGAAAAAGAAGCAGCAAGATTAATTGCCGAAGGTCAGGCAGCAGCCAGAGTTAAACAGGCAGAAGCCGAGGCAACAGCAATCAACAAAACAATCGAAGCTATACAAAATCACGGTCAGCCGGATAAATACCTTATTGCGGTCAGATATCTTGATACGCTTAAACAAATGGTTGAAGGCGAAAATAATAAAGTTGTTTATATGCCATATGAGGCAACCGGCATCTTGAGTTCCGTAGACGGAATAAAACAAATGCTTGACGGAACAAAAGTTCAATAAATACATTAAGTTCAAACAAAAGCCTGCTTAAAAAATCAAGCAGGCTTTTTATTTTATTTTTTATCAATCCTGTACCCAGTTCCGGACGTGCTTTGCCAACCCTGCGATTCTACGGTTCTTTGTGCGGGCACGCAGAGCCTGTGTCCCCTCACCCCAGCCCTTTACTTATTTAACCCCTCACCCCAACCCTCTCCCCAAGGAGAGGGAGAATAATTAAAATGAATTCTGTAGCCCTCACCCCAACCCTCTGTCTTGAATTTCCTTCACGCTCGGACAGTTTCGCCTTTTGTGCTTTGCACAAGTAGGCTCAATGTCCTCGCTCACCGGGTTTCACCCGTCCGTTCACTATTTACTGTTTCAAGAAAACAAGAAAGATTAATATTATTCCGTGAAGCCATTTTGCACGAAATCAAAGATTTCGGCAAAAGAAGGCAAATTCGCTCCCCCTCGGGGCGAGGGAGAATAATTAAAATGAATTCTGCAGCCCTCTCCCTCCCCGGCCCTTTACTTATTTAACCCCTCACCCCAACCCTCTCCCCAAGGAGAGGGAGAATAATTAAAATGAATTCTGTAGCCCTCACCCCAGCCCTCTGCCACCGGAAGAGGGGGAATAATTAAGAGGAATTCTGTAGTCTTACCCCTGCCTTCGAATAGAGAGAGAAAGAATAATTTTATCTTCTTTGTCTTATCAATATTTGGTGGGCACGCCTGCTGTCTTGGACGTGCTTTGCCCACTTCTGCGGTTTGCTCACCCCACTGGCATCCTGAGCTCGCTGCGCTCCTCAGAATGCCCCCATGCCGGTGAAGTGTCTCACTAAAAATGTAATCAATAAATATTTTTGTTAACCCACAAACATGCGTTTGCCGGCTTTTTAATTATTACATTTTTCAACATAAAACCTTTACAAACATTTTTGTTTTATTTAGTCTTTTATTAAATTACAGTTGGAGATTTTAGTGTGAGGAAAAGAACTCTTATCAGCATAATCATTACTGTTGTTTGCATTGCGCTGACTAACAGGTTGTGGTTTAATATTAAGCCTTTACAAATTTCTTTTATTGCTCAAGGTTCAGGCAAAACAAAATTTGAGTTCTTTTTAAACAAAAAAGACAACAACGACTTCAAAAAAGTTAAGTACGGTATTGTTAACGCTAACCTTGATGACAACGATTTTATCGAACTTTTTATCAACCGTGTACGAGGAGCTAAACGGGTAAAAATAACTGCCAGCGGCAATTTTACCCCCCACCCGAAGTCTAAAACCCTTATCCTGAGCGAGTTTACAGCGAGATACGACAAATATAAACTTGATGATTTAAAAGCTTTTTCTGCTGAAAATGCAAAGTTAAAAATTGACGGGGACAGGCTGATTGTTTTTCCGGAATCTGATACTTTTTCTTTATTCTACAACAAGCCTGTTAACATAAAATCTCCGACAAAATTTGATATTAAGTTATTAATTGTCATTGCTGTTTTGTCATTCCTTGCTGCTTACAAATTAACGTCTTATCTGGCGGATTTTAAAACCTTAAACAACGCCTCGAGGATGGATATTGTTTTTCTTTTAATCTTCTTTATTATTGTGTTTATTCCGATGAGCAATATTGATAAAAAGACGGTTAATTCTGAAAAAGAAAACAGAAAACTGGCAGTATTTAAACCGTTTATTTACAAAAACAGTATCAATTTTAACTTTGGAAATGATTTTGACAACTGGTTTAGTGACAGATTTTTTCTTAGAAATTATATTACAGAGTCATTTAGCAAATTAAAAATTCTGTCAAATAAAC
>CALUQS010000046.1 GCA_944322975.1 Candidatus Gastranaerophilales bacterium | reverse complement strand
TTTTCTATCTTTCAGCAGCAAGGCGTTCTCTTACTTTAGCTTCGACTTCTTCAAGCACCTCGGGATGGGCTTCAAAATATTCTTTTGCTTTTTCTCGTCCCTGACCGAGTTTTTCGTCGTTGTAGCTGAACCAAGCGCCTGCTTTTTTAACAATGTCCATATTCACGGCAACATCTAAGATACAACCGAGTTTGCAAATGCCTTTGCCGAATATAATATCAAATTCGCAGGTTTTAAACGGCGGAGCAACTTTGTTCTTAACAACTTTTACTCTTACTCTGTTACCTATGTCTTTATCATCTTTTTTGATAGAGTCACATCTTCTTATATCAAGACGCACCGATGAGTAATATTTAAGAGCGTTACCGCCTGTTGTTGTTTCGGGGTTGCCATACATAACACCGATTTTTTGACGCAGCTGGTTTATAAAAATAACTGTTGTATTAGTCTTGCCGACAATACCTGTTAATTTTCTCAAAGCTTTACTCATCAAACGTGCCTGTAAACCCATTTGCTGGTCTTCCATTGCGCCTTCAATTTCTGCTTTTGGAACAAGAGCCGCAACAGAGTCAATAACAACAACGTCAACAGCAGCTGAACGGACAAGTTCTTCCGCTATTTCAAGAGCCTGTTCACCTGTATCAGGCTGAGAAATAAGAAGTTCGTCAACGTTTACCCCTAAAGCTCTTGCATATTCCGGGTCAAGAGCGTGTTCTGCATCGATAAATGCAGCAATGCCGCCTCTTTTTTGGCATTCTGCAACAATGTGCTGTGCAAGTGTTGTTTTACCTGAGGATTCCGGTCCGTAGATTTCTATTACACGTCCTCTCGGTACCCCGCCTATGCCAAGCGCAATGTCAAGAGCAAGTGCACCTGTAGGAATTGCCTCACATGCAACGGCGGTTTTGTCGCCGAGTTTCATAATAGAACCTTTGCCGAAATCTTTTTCTATTTTTTCAATAGCAAGTTTTAGTGCTTTATTTTTTTCATCGGAAACAACCGATGTTTCGTATTTTTCTTTTACTGCCATTAGTTTTTCCCCTTTAAATCATTGATTAATCTTTATTTTACATTATTTAAATGTTTTATACAAATATTTCATATAGTCAACTGACCCCGATATAAAAACTATACGGCACGCAAAAGCAAAGTTTTTCCGTGCCGTATAAAAATTTCGAGCCATGTGTATCAGGATGCCCTCCGGTACAGGCGAGGTCGCACACAGACAAATTTTTATCAACATAAAGACGCCTGTTAAAGCACTGTAACGTTTTTAATATACATATAAGGCTAAATTACAGCTTTATTAAAAAGCGCAAAACAGATATAAGACTGTCTTTAGAAACAGGTTTATTTTTGACCGAGTTCAATATTTTTTTCAAATGATAATTGTTTGCAAATCTTTGTCTCAAAGATTCAAGATTGCCTTGTATGTCGGTCAGTTCTTGAAGTTTAAAATGCTTTGTATCAACAATACCGCTAATAACGGATTTTTTAGTAGTGAACTTAAATTGATTGTTGTACGAATTCAATTTTGGAATAACTGAAACACTGCCGTCGCTGTATTGTTTCTCAATTAATGTACCTTTGCTTATAAATCTTTTAGAAGAAACGAATTCATACTGATTTTCACCGTTTTTTTTAAAAAATGCCGATTGACCGATTCTGTCTTTTATTAATAAGTATGTCTGTCCATCCTTATTGTTGTGAAAAATTTTGAATTCATGCGGCAAAAAATTACCGAGTTTTTTTATGTTTTTTTCTTTATATGAAACACCTTCGCCATAGTATTGCGTTTTTACGGCCACTTTACTTCCTATAGATTTTATACGTCTTCCGTTTTTGCCTACCTGAGCAAGCATGGTTTCTGTGTAATCAGGAAATTCCTTCCTGTACAAAAAATAATTAATGTTATTGCTGGTGCTGTGAAAAATTTTTAGACCTACATTATAATTCATTTTTTACCCTTTTCAGTATTTTTTATTAATTTAAAACAGGTAAAAAAATTTTTTGCCATTATAAAAGATGTTACAAAAACTTAACAAAAATTTGAAATTAAGCACTTATTGAAAAACAAATGTTTTTAAATAAACAGAAGTGTTATTTTAGTGTACAAATTTTATAACGGTAGAAGAAAAGGAAGGTCTAATGAATACAGGTGTAAATTTTTACGGAGTAAATCAGGGACAGTACAATGCTTATTTGGAGGGAAACAAAAAGCACGAAAAGTTTGTTAACAATTTAAATCACAATCTTGCAACCGCAGCAGTAGCTGGGCTTGCTATTGACGGCATTCACAGAGTTAACAAACATGTTGACTCAAATGTGGTAAAAACAATTGATTCAAAATTAACCAAGGCCGCAAACTATGCAGCAACTGACAGTTTAAACGACTTAAAAAATGTGTTTACCAAAGGTACGGAAAAATTAAAAGAAGTATTTAACAACATAAAAAAATATATGAACAATCAGCATACAGCTGACATACCTGAAGATATTAAAAATACTTTAAACAATATTAAACCAGACAAGAAAAATGTGTTCACCGGATTAAAAGAAGCCGTTGCCTCAGGGTTGAACAAAATGAAAGAACCCGTTAAAAACTATGCTAAAGCAGCAAAAACTGTTGTAACAAATCTGTTAAACAAATTTGCAAAATTACCGGCCAACTATAAAATAGGCGGTGCAATAGGTTTTGCAGCACTGGTGCTTACAGGGTTAATCAGTGCCGATAAAAACTATAATAACGGTAAAATTGACCAGAAATATGCAGGCACATTTAAAGCGTAATGCAGAAAAATTAACATATATAAAATAAAAACCCGGCTTTTGAGTCGGGTTTTTGACAATTAGTTAAATGTCTAATAAGGTTATAATTTAGGAATTAAGATGGATAAAAAATATTTTATGATAATCCTGCCATTGCAAGATACTGTGTGAGCATAGTAGTTTGACTGTAGCTTGAAGCGTAACTGATACGATTTTGTTTTGCTGTATTGTAGTCGCTTTCTACAAGATCTTTCAGGGCTTCATAGTATTCCGCCTCTTCATCAGATGACGCAAGGGCAATTTCGTAATCAAGCTTGTCAATTGTTGTGTCGTAGTCTTCATCCAAATCGCCTGTAATAGTAAGATTTAATGTATTCATTACATCGTCAAAAGGGATGGAGTCTCTGTCTTTTAAGGAAGAACTGCTCTGGGATTGCAACATTTCCAGGTACGTTTTTGCTGTTTCAAGCTTCAACTTATCAGTTGTCTTATCTCCGGAAGATGCAATGCCCATAGCTTCTAATTCTTGTAAAATAAGCTTGTATTCAAGGTCATTTTGCTCAACTTTTTCTGCCGTACCGGCTGAAGGTACGTATACAGACATCATGTATGAAGGTATTGCGCTTATTGACATATTGAATCACCAGCCTTTTTGTTCTTCTATATTATAAATACCCAATTTTCAGATTTTATAACATAAATAAAGCAAAGTTTTACAAAAATTTACAATTGACCGGTTTTAAAAACTGAACGCAGAAAAAATTACTCAAAAATTTTTCTCAATATTCCGTTATTTTCTTTTAAAAGTTTATCTGCCTCATCAAAACTCAGACCGTAGAGGATAAATAATACAGCGTGTTTTGTGCTGTATCCGTTTGATTCAAGCACGTTTCTTGCTGTTGAAGGTTTGCAGCCGCAAATTTCTGAAACAATTGTCACAGCGCGTCTCTGGAGTTTTGCGTTTGTAGGTTTAACGTCAATCATAAGGTTGTGATAAGTTTTACCGATTTTTACCATTGACGCTGTTGATAACATATTTAAAATCATTTTTTGTGCGCTGCCGGCTTTCATTCTTGTAGAACCTGAAATAGCTTCGGCACCTGTGTCTACACATATAAAACAGTCAGCAAATTTTTTCATTCCGGCATCAGGGTTTGAGGTAATTGCAACAGTTTTACATTTTTTTATTTTTGCAATTTCTAAAAATTTTATAACGTATTTAGGATTACCTGAGGCTGATATCCCGACAATTGTGTCTGTGGAACAGATATCATTGTCTTTGAAATCCGCAGCAGCAAGCTCTTCAGAATCTTCGGCACCTTCAATGGCTTCTTTTAACGCTCTGTCGCCGCCTGCTATTATACCCTTGACCATATCTTTAGACACACTGAAAGTCGGAGGGCATTCTGAAGCATCAAGAACACCTAACCTTCCGCTTGTGCCTGCACCGACATAGATAAGCCTTCCCCCGTGAAGAAAATTATCCACAATCATATCTACTGCTTTTGCTATGTCAGGTATGCATTTTTGTACAGCCGCCGCTACTGTCATGTCTTCGTTATTTATCATTGTTAACATATCATAAGTTCCGACCATATCTATATTTACCGTGTTACGGTTGATATGTTCTGTAGCGGTGTCTTTGTACATAGCTGTTACCCCGTTGTGATTATGAGTATGAAACTACCCCCATGATAACTCTTTTTGACGCACCTGTACAGGCAGGTAGGTTATTTGGAGTATGATTCAGCGTACAAAATCCGAGCATTGCAAAAGCAATTGCTTCTTTAAATTTGTCATCTATTTTAAAATCCGCGTGTGTTTTTACAGGCAGCTTTGAATAATCTTTTATCAAATTTATAAGAGTTTTATTGTAAGCTCCGCCGCCGCCTATAACAATTTCATCTATAGTTGTTTTGGGCAGTACAAAATTTTTATAAGAATCAACAATTGTTCCGGCGCTGAGTGCTGTTAGTGTAGCTATTGTATCATACTTGTTTTCAGGTGCTTTTTGTAAAACCCTCATCAGATAGTCATCGTTAAAAAGCTCGCGTCCCGTAGTTTTGGGCGGAAATTTTTTATAGTAATCCTCATCAAGCAGCTCATTTAAAAACTTTTCGTCAATCTTGCCCTTTGCAGCTATTTGTCCGTCTTTGTCAAAAGGCAGGTCAAACAATTTTTTAACAGCCCCGTCTATCAGCATATTTCCGGGGCCTGTATCAAAGGCAAAAGTCTCACAATCCTTGGATAACACGGTTACATTACCAATGCCGCCAATATTTTGTATTGCTCTGTTTTTATCTTTTTTGAATATAAGTTCATCAGCAAAAGGCACTAAAGGTGCGCCCTGTCCTCCGGCCGCAATATCTTTTGAGCGGAAATCACCGATAGTTGTTATTCCGGTGAGTTCTGATATAGTCGAAATGTTGGCTATTTGCAGCGTGCTTTTAGCAGTAATATTGCTTATAGTTTTATCTTCCGGTATATGAAAAACGGTTTGTCCGTGTGAAGCTATATAATCAATATCACCTGCCTGTAGCCCGTTTTTAGTAATCAATTCAAGGGCACAGCGTGCAAAAAGCTTGGCACACACAAAATCCATAAAACATATATCACTTGTTGTTGC
Source organism: Candidatus Gastranaerophilales bacterium (assembly GCA_944322975.1). Classification (GTDB taxonomy): domain Bacteria; phylum Cyanobacteriota; class Vampirovibrionia; order Gastranaerophilales; family Gastranaerophilaceae; genus Limenecus. The sequence goes on along the minus strand of CALUQS010000046.1, from coordinate 11,733 downwards.
TTTATTATTAGCAATTTCTAAAAGTTTTTGACGCACTTCAGACGGATATTTTAAGGAGTGACCTTTAATAAACTCAAAGTTAAAATCGTCATCAATTCTGACAAGCGCTGCGTCTATAGCATCCATTGAAGTGCCTGACATGAGACCTATTGCGGTTTTAGTGTTTTTATTCATAAATATTAAACCAACTCTTAAAAATTATAACCCGCGGATTACAGAAACAAGAAGATTTTTAAACGAATCTTTGACTTTTGCTGCTGTTTCAACCACTTCCACATGGGAAAGCCTTGAAGGATGCACCCCTGCGGCGGAATTAGTTATGCAGCTTATACCCAGAACATCCATGCCGCAATAGTTAGCAGCAAGAGCCTCCGGAACAGTAGACATTCCGACAGCATCAGCACCCATAATTCTGAGCATATTAATTTCGGCAGGGGTTTCGTAACTCGGCCCGCTCATTGCCGCATAAACGCCCTGTCTCATTTCTAAATTAAGCTCTTTTGCTTTTTGTAAAGTCATTTGTATCAATGATTTTTTATAAACCTCACTCATATCAGGGAACCTGTCGCCTAAAGTGGCATCATTTTCTCCAATCAAGGGGTTAACCCCCATAAGATTAATATGGTCTGTTATAACCATCAAATCACCGGCATTATATTTTTTATTTACACTGCCGGCAGCATTTGTGATTATAAGAGTTTTAACGCCGAGTTTTTTCATGACTTTTACAGGATAAACTATGCGGCTTATATGATAACCTTCATAGTAATGATAGCGTCCCTGCATTACAACTGCTTTTTTGCCTTCGGGTTCACAAAATACAAGCTGTCCTTTATGCCCGGAAACAGTTGATTTTTCAAACCCGGGAATATCCAGATATTTTATCCTTATTCCGGCAACATTATCTGCAAAATCACCGAGACCCGAGCCCAGTATAATGCCTATCTCAGGTTGAAAATCTTTTATTTGTTTTTTTATATAGTCAATTGTTTCTTGCATTTTGTTTAAACTGTTACCATTCGTTGGCTTATAATACTTGCCCCAAAATCAATACATTCAAGGTTGTTTGGCAAAAGCGCCGCTTTTTTGGCTGAAACGGTTTTTGCCATTTCTTTCATAACCTGTTTTACTGATTCTATTTTTAAAATTTTAGTTTTTTCAAGAAATGCCCCCAGCGCAATTACGTTAACAAACGCAGGCTGTATAAGTTTTTGAGCAAGTTCATTAAGGGGGATTTTTATGTAATTTATGTCGGTTCTTTTTGTCTGTAAATGTGACAGAGAAGAGTTTATTATCATAAATCCGCCTGATTTTACTTTTGACTCAAATTTTTCCTGAGAAGCATCATTCAATGCAATAACAACATCTGCTTTGTCTATAATCGGCGACGGAACATCATAATCTGATATATTGACGCAGCAGTTTACCGCTCCGCCTCTCATTTCTGCGCCGTAGGAGGGAAACCAGGTTGTGTGTTTGCCTTCAACTACCGCTGCATGGCATAATAAAATACCGGCAAAAAGCGCACCCTGTCCGCCAAATCCTGATATAATCACACTTAAATCACCGTTCATTACTCATTCTCCTGTGCGGTAATATCTTTAAATACCCCCAGCGGGTGTACTTGTTCTATCACTTTATCAATATGTTCAACTGACTCGACAGGTGACATGTGCCAGTTTGTCGGGCAAGCGGCGAGAACTTCTACAAAACCGTAGCCGAGTCCTTTTACTTGAGCTTCAAAAGCTTTTTTTATAGCTTTTTTAGCCTGAATAATATTCTTTGTAGATGTTATGGCAACCCTTGCGGCATAAGCAGTACCGTCGCATTTTGAAACAATTTCTGCTGCATGCAAAGGATACCCTGTCAATTCTGCTTTTCTGCCTGCCGGCGTAGTTGTTGTAACCTGACCGACAAGAGTGGTTGCGCTGGCCTGTCCGACTGTCATACCAAAGTTTGTGTTGTTAATCATTATAGTTGTAATATGTTCCCCGCGGCAGGCTGTGTGAATAGTTTCATTAAACCCGATTGTTGCTGCATCTCCGTCGCCTTGATAAGTAAATACAAATTTATCGGGTTTGCATCTTTTTACACCTGTTGCAACGCAAGGTGACCGGCCGTGAGAGGCTCCGGCTACATCAAGATTAAAGAATTTTTCCAAAAATATTGAACATCCAACTGAGGATATTGCTATAGTATCTTTTTGCAGGTTAAATTCGTCAATAAGCTCTGCTATTATCCTTAAAACAACACCATGTCCGCAGCCGGGGCAAAAGGTGAAATGTCCGTCTTTTAAAAGCGATTCGGGTCTTTTGTATACAAGTGTTTCCATAATTATTTTACCCCTGCCTCAGTGTTTTCAAGCTTTGAGTACAACTCTGTAATCTTTTTATAAATCATATCAGGTGTAAGCAATCCGCCCGCAGGACGTCCGTAGAATTCTACAGGGCAGGCTCCAAATACGGCGGAACGTACATCCAAAAGCATTTGTCCTTTATTTAACTCCACATCAAGAATCATATCAGTTTTTACTGCTGTCTCGTGTAAGTCTTTATCAGGGAAAGGAAATAACGTAACAGGTCTAAACAGTCCGACTTTCATGCCGTTGTCTCTGGCTTTTTTTACTGCTGCCTTTGCAACCCTTGCAACTGAGCCGAAAGCTGTTAGCACAAGTTTTGCGTCAGAAAGCAGATAATCTTCATAAGTGGTTTCGTTTTTAGCTATCTGTTCATATTTTTCAAAGATTTTGTTTGTTAACATCTCCATTTCACCTTCCGGCATGTGGAGAGAAACTATATTCCTTGGTTCTCTGTTATCAGCACCATCCAGCGCCCATTGAGTTACATCAGGGTCTTTGTATGGATATTCTCCAAACTCGGCAGGCTCCATCATCTGTCCTAAAACTCCGTCAGCAAGCAGCATAACAGGGTTTCTGTATTTTAATGCAAGGTGAAAAGCTCTGTAAGTCAAATCAATTGCCTCCTGAACAGTGGAAGGAGAAAGAACAATGATTTTATAATCCCCGTTGCCGCCGCCTTTAAGCGCCTGAAAATAATCTCCCTGAGCAGGGGCGATATTACCGAGTCCGGGGCCGCCTCTCATCACGCTTACAATCACGCCCGGCACCTGTGCACAGCACATTGCCGAAAAAGCCTCTTGCATAAGTGCTATACCGCATGAAGATGATGAGGTCATAGCTTTTGTACCGGTAGTGCCTGCTCCTATAAGCATATTAACCGAGGCAAGTTCGCTTTCGGCTGTGATAAACACTCTGCCCATCGGGGGAAGATGTTTACCCATATATTCACCTATCTCGCTCTGCGGAGTAATAGGATAACCAAAATAACACCGGCAGCCGGCATTAATAGCGGCCTGTGCAATAGCTTCATTCCCTTTTACCAATACTTTTGCCACTATTTATAAACCTCTTTTATTGCTACATCCGGACAATTCATTGCACACATTGCACATCCTATACATTGATTTTTATCATCACTGAATTCTACAGGGAAGTCACCGTGCTGATTAGGCTCATTGCTTTTTTTCAGCAAACCTTTAGGACATGCTTTGATACATAAATAGCAACCCTTACACACTTCTCTGTCTATAACAATCCTGCCCATAAATATCTCGATTTAAAGTATAATTTTTGTGTCTATTTTAATTGTACCACGATGGTATTAAAATACAACACAAAAAGAGCGTTTTATCAACAGCGGGGTCTTTATACACATAAAAGGACTTTTGTTTTACGTGTATAAACTTACGGAAATTTTATATTTGAAATTGACTTTAAAAAAAATTTTGTTAAATAAAAGTTGTAAAATTATTATCAATAGCGGGGTAGATACAGTGTTTTTTAAACATACAAAAGATTGTTCCCATTCAAAAGTTTCACCGGACAAAGACGCTTGTTATTGTCCTGATTGCGGAAAATATATAGAAAACAGATGGTATCTCACACGTTGCAGCTGCTGCAATGTCAAACGCAAAACCATAATAAAGTTTGATAACATTATGCCTGAAACAAAATACTGCCCGAACTGCGGTTCAGAACATTACCGCGTTGAGGAGGTAAAATCAATAAATTTTATAGATATAAATTTTGCCGTACTGGTTAAACAAATTAATGAAGAACGTTCCCTGAACAGAACTCAAACCTGGCTTGAACGGGAGAACTCAGAGCCAGTAAAATTATTGGGCTTTAATTTGAATTTTGGTCAATAATTAAGTAATGTAAATAATTATTCACTCAATTATTAATTTTTTTTGTGTTAGTTTTTTAAGTAAACAGATACAAAATAACTTATTGAGGAAGATATGAAAGTTACACTACGAACAATACAGGCTCCGTTAAACGATTATTTTGAAGGAGCAATGCCGAAAACAACACCCAGACAACTTTTAAGAAAAATGGTTGCTAACCCCGATTTTCAAAAATTCAAATCTATACAAAAAAGAGCAGACCAAGGCGATGTAAGATTCCATTTTACTTTTCCTGAGGAGTCCGCAGACAAAATCAGTCTCAGCATCGCTGATAGAAAAAACCCGACATCAACAGATGTTGCTGTGATTTTAGACAACATGTTTAAAAGCAAAAAAAATAGAGAACAGCTGCCTACAATGACTACAAAAGAATTTTTCGGATTTTTTAAAGATGTGGCTAAAGGTGTATTTTTCCCGCATACTGTTTCAAAATATCCCGTAAAAAAAGTAGAATTTAACCCGTCAGAACCTTATGCGGAAAAAATTTCTACAGCACTGAGAGAGTTTGCAAACGACAGACTCTTTGGCAGCAGATAATAGTTCTGCCAAATCAGGTTTTTAAAAGATGGAATATGACATTGCAAAGAAACTTTTAACTTTGCCTGTCGAAATGTACTTTTTATTTAATATGCCTTTTAATGTCATTTCTTAAGTCTGACAAAGGCCCGTTATTTGGATTTTTATAAACCTGATAATATTTTTTTGCATATGTAAACGGAAATTTGGGTATCCAGCCGAGTTTTACAAAGATTGATATTCCTTCTGCGCCCTGTGAAAACATTAGTTCATCAATTGTTTGTTCATATGCCGGTGAAATAGAAGAAAGTATTTTTAAGATATAATCTGTAACAGTAAGTGCTGAATAACCTGATATTGCTCCTGTATTGGTAACAAGATATGTAATTGTGACATCATTGTCGTTGATTGTTGCTCTTTCTGTATTTTCAGGCAGAGTTATATCATTTTCATCAGCTCTTGCTATTTCAAACCATTCTCCCTGATAACGTATTCTCATTGAATTACGGTCAGGCATATATATATCATCATAATTGTTAGGCAAAAGCTTTTTGCCGGTTATGTCATACACGCCGTATTTATAATTTTTGCAGGTCAAAAACATTTGTCCGAACAAAGGCTCTATAGATGAAAATTCAGGTTGTATTATAGCTTTCCCTGTCTCATCGTAAAGACCGTAATCGTTGTCATTACCGAATTTTACATATTTAAGAAGAATTCTCTCTACATGTCTGTATTTAGGTTTAATAAGAAAATTGCCTTCGTTATCCATCAAACCGTAGCGGCTTCCCTTAAGGGTAATCCATGAGGTATCGCCAACTCTTACAAGCTTTTTATATTCGGCAGGGACAAGGATGTTCCCTTTTTTATCTTTAATGCCGAATTTATTGTCATCGCTAAAAACTTCCACATCGGAGTTTTTTATCTGCGATACTGTTATATCTTGTGCCTGAGCAATGCCGGCAGCGGATAAAAACAAAATTAAACTTAAGAATACCACAATCTTTTTCATGGTTATATAATATCACAAATTTAGTTGTGCTATAATTTTTTTGAGAATTGTGTTTTATACGGTTGGAATTTAATGTTATGAAAAATGTATTAAATTTATTAAAAATATATGCTGCAATTGCGTTTCTTGCCGGAATACTGGTCAGTGTTCCTTTGGTTTTGTATTTAAAAGTGCTCCCTGCTGTTGTCTCAAGTCAAAAACTGGTTAATTACGCAGAAAAAAGCATTGGCAAAATTTTAAAAGTTGACATTGATATTAAAAATCCTGTATTAAAAACCGGATTGAATACAGATATTGATTTTAAAGTTGACAGTTTTAAAATATCAAAAGATAACAAAGACTATTTTGTTTTAACAAAATTCAATTCTTCCGTATCTTTTTCTCAAATTTTAAACAAAACTATCGTATTAAACAGACTCGGCGCAGATTTTATTTATGCGGATGTAAACAAACTTTTGTCTCTGGTTCCCGGTCAGCAAGACAAAAAACAGGAGCCGCAAAAGTTTGACTGGACAATAGACTGGTTTAATTCGCTTTTATACGTAAAACAATGCATTATATTATATGACCTTGATAAAACAACTTCATTAAAGATTGATGCCCGTAAACTCGTTGTAACCGATTACAGAGAACCCAAAATTGTACACTTTAATATTGCTGCAATTGTTAAAAAGAATAATTATGAAATGAAATTTTTTGTTTCTGACAGAAATACTGTTTACATAAAAGATAAAAAACTTTCTATGGAAAAGGGTATTTTGTTTGTAAACAATTCCAAAATGTACATTAATGCGTACGCTAAAAGAGGAGATTTCAGTTTTAAAGTTTACGCTGACAATTTTGACTTAAAAAATGTAATTCAGCTTTTACGTTCAAATCTTGTTATGCCCAACGGCGATGAAATGCTCGCATTTTATAAAGATATCGCGGGAAGCTTTGATTTTATAATCGAGCTTACTAAAAAAGAAGGTTTAAAAGGGATTATAAAAATTAATGATGCCCGCTTAAAAGTTATTCCTGTCAACAATTTGCCTGTTATTGCTCAGCAGGGTGTTGTAACCTTTAACAATAAAACAGTATTTTTAAAAGACTTCAAAGGTTATTACGGAAAAAACAAACGAAATGCCATTGAAATGTTCGGTACGATTGATGATTATATGAAATCGGTTGATACAAAAATTGAAGTGACAGGAGTTGCTACAAATGAATTTGCAACAGATTATCTTTCAAAACTTGCTGGCTGCAAGCTGACTTTGACGGGCGGTGATTCTAAAACAAAACTTTATGTCAAATCAAAATATAATAAGATAGATATCACATGGTTGTTTAAACTTGCAAAAGGCAAAGATATCCTTATAGAAGGGGCATCTTTGAGCCCGGTTAACTGGGATAGAGCACTGACAGCAGACTTCCATTTTGAAAACAACATTTTTCAGATAAAAACAATCAATTATTACATAGCTAAAGAACTAAACAAAAACTCCAAAGGGGTTGAACCTATTTTAACACTTAACGGAAATGTAGACTGCTCAAAGCCTATACCTGTTGTGACAGATTTGGGTTTTGACATACCAAAACCGTTGCCGAGCGAATTTTTAAATGTTTTAATCGGACAAAAACTTTTCAGAAAAGGTACTATTTCCGGCAATATGCACTATGTTGTCAATAACAATATTCCTCAAATCGACGGAAAAATGGAAATGAAGGGAGTTCGTATTCCTTCACAGCGTTTAGGTATTGATTCTGCAAGTTTTTCTACTGACAAAAATCTTATACATATTAATGCAAACGGAAGATTTAAACGCTCAAAATACAGTTTTACCGGCAAGTTTAAAAATTCTTTGCTTTTGCCCGTTGTAATAAAAGATATTAATCTGACTGTGGATAACATAGATGTAGAAAAAATTATTACATCTATGAACCAGCAAAATACAGCTGAAGTTGCACCTGTTTCACAAAAAGATACGCAGGCTTCTTTAGTTACTGCGCAGGCCCAGCAGGTCAGCGACAATGCTGTTGAGGATGAATCAACATATGATTCATACACATTTGATACAGGGTTAATTATTGTCGAAAGATGTATTCTTCACCTTGTTAAAGCTAACTACAAAGATATAAAAATGGGTAATTTATGGGCAAACCTTACTCTGGATAAAAACGGTGTATTACAGATAAAATCAAACAAATTTGACTTTGCCGAAGGTATATCATCACTCAAAGTAATTTGTGATTTGAAAAAACACGATTATTACTTAAGATTGGGCGTAAAAGATATAAATTCCGACCTGATTGCAACAACACTGCTCGCTTTAAAACGAGAAATAACCGGCAAAGCAATGGGCTTGATAGAAATTAACACGGACGATTCCTTAAAATTGAACGGAAGGATTCAATTTGAGGTTAACAACGGAACCATTGCAAAAGTTGGACTGGTTGAATACGCACTTAAGTTCGCTGCTTTGTTTCGAAACCCGATGGCAATGATTAGCCCGTCAACTATTTTTGATATTGTTAATGTTCCGGAAGGAGATTTTGACAAAATAAAAGGCGACCTTATTATGAAAGATAATGTTGTGGAAAAAATGATGATAAAATCTTCCGCAGCACAATTAAGTTCTTTTATAATCGGCCGATATGACCTTGTTACAAGAGATGCGTCTTTGAGAATATATACAAAATTCAGCAATAAAAATAAAGGTTTTGCAGGATTTTTAAGAAACTTCTCCTTGAACAGTCTTGCCAACAGAGTTTCCTTAGGCGGCAGCAATGACAGCCTTTATTACTCTGCCGAACTGGAGCAGCTTCCGCCTATAGATGCTGATGAAAAAGACTGTCAGGTGTTTTTAACCAAGGTTGACGGTGATGTTGAACGGTTCAACTTCCTGTCTTCTTTGAAAAAAATTAAATAGATTATTTTTCATGATATTCAAGCAAACCGGCAATAATCAGAGTGCTTTTTGGGCGCACTGTTGGCTATGTTTACGCCGGAAAAGTTAAAAAAATATAAAAATTCAATTATCAGGGTGATTTATTCGTCTTCAAATTTTGTCAAAATAATAATATTCAACCCCCAACTTATATTTTAAAATACCCGACTATAAATAGAGAGAGTTTAAGTGATTATGAATTTGAATGAAGAATGTCTTTTAAAGTATTTGCAAAACCCTGAAGAATTGATTGACCTTACGGCGTTTTTATTGGAATTTAACAGCGGTTATAAAATAACCCCGTCTTTAGAAGTATAAAATCTAAATTATTGAATTAATTAACCGACCCCATTATTTTTAAAAACGGAGTCTTATACGATTATGAAAAAGTTTAAAGAATACATTAAAAACAAAACAATTTTAAAATATTTTTTGTACAGCGTGTATATTATATTAACAATAGGTCTTTTATTTTCTCTTTTAGGACACCCTTCCGTAAGAAACTTTTTTGGTATTATCGAAAATAAAACTTTTGATATACGCCAGAGTGTACTTGATAAATACAAAAAAGTTAACAAAGATATTGTTATACTGTCAGTTGATGATGAAAGCTATGAGTATTTTCTCGACAAATACGGCGAGTGGCCCATATCGCGCAATATATATGCGGATATAATCAATTATCTGGAAAAACAAAAACCGGCTGTTATTGCATTTGACCTTATGTTTGTAAAATCTTTAAAAAGCAGCAGCGACGCAGATAACAAACTGGCAAAAAGTATTGCAAAATACGATAATGTTTTCACTTCTATTAATTTTGATAATCAGTCTTTTGCATTAAGAAAACCGCTAGACCTGCCACAGGCTTTAAAAGCCGATGTTGTAAATGATTCTGATATAAATTTAAAGAATGATTATTTTACTTTTTCCAATTGCAGAGCAATTATCAGTCAAATACTGACAACTACTGCCAATGTAGGTCATATAAATCTTATGCGCGATGAAGACGGTATAGCCAGAGCTCTTCCGCCTTTTGTTGTTTATAAAGATAATTATTATCCGCATCTGGCGCTCAAAGCTGCTGTAAAATATCTTGAAAAAACAGAAAACCTAAAAATAGACGAATTCAAAATAAATAATAAAGGCCAGATACTTCTCGGCAAAAGAACAATACCTTTGACATATCATGGAACAGCTGTTTTAAACTGGTATGGTCCAAGCGGCATGAATACAAATAGTTCTTTTGTATATATACCTTTATGGAAAATTGAAAAAAGTATTTATGAAGGTGAAAAGCTGCTGCCTGATTCATATTTTAAAGATAAAATTGTATATATAGGCACAAGTGCAACCTCTTTATTTGACCTAAAAAGTGTTCCTACAGACAGAGTTTTTCCCGGGGTGGAAATTCATACTACATTTGTGAATAATATCATAGATAACAACTTTATAAAAAGGGTTCCTCCGCTGTTCGATATCCTGACAAGCCTTTTATTAAGCCTTTTTGTCGGTTTAATTGTAATAAGAAACGAGTCAACGGTTATATCTTCGCTTGTTGCTGTTTTGACGGCTATAATTTATATCATTTTGTCTACGGCTCTAATGTTGTATTTTAATCTCTGGACGGGTATAGTTCTTGAAATAACCGCTATACTGCTTGTGTTTATAGCATGTTATCTTGCCAAATATATTCTTAAATCAAGAGATTTGGAATACACTTATGCGCTTGCTACAACAGACGGTTTAACAGAGCTTTATAATCACAGATATTTTCAGGAACAGATGCTGCAAAATATAGAAACCGGCAAAAGATATGAAAGACCTTTCTCTTTAATAATGATTGATATAGACTTTTTTAAAAAGTTTAATGATACATACGGACATCAGTCCGGTGATGCTGTTTTAAGACAGGTGGCGCAGATTCTCAAAAAAAATGTAAGAAGTTCTGATATAGTTTGCCGCTACGGTGGCGAAGAAATGTCCATTATTCTTACCAATACAGACAATGAAAACGCTATATTTACGGCAGAAAAAATATGCCATGCAGTAAGCGAGCACCCCCTGAAACTTGTCAACGGCAATGATGTACAGGTGACAATCAGCCTTGGCGTCTCAACTTATCCCCAAAACGGACAAACTCCGCAGGAGATGATTAAATATGCTGACGATTGCCTTTATATAGCAAAACAAAACGGCAGAAATCAGGTTGGGAAGAAAAAAGCCTAAAAATTAACAAATCTCAACAGCTTTTTTATAAAACCTTTAAGACCCGTTTCGTAAGATATCGGGTCTTCTTGATAATACGGTTTGTATGCATCAATAATATTTTGCGGCAGCGGATTTCCGTCTTTAAATGTAAATGCAATAAATTCAAGCAGCTCTATCTGCTGGTCATTATAATCAATATCTTTTGCTTTTATATCTTCATCAGCTTCATAATGGCATAATGCATGCCACGCAGCATGAATCGACGGGTCTTCACAACCTTTTGGAAAAAGCAAAAGACCTTTTTTAACATTTATTTTTTCCGTTAAAACCGCAATAATTATATTGCCGACAAATTGTCTTTGTTTTATTAAATCAATACTGCTGTCTTGCATTCTTTTTGTAGCGCACTCATGCTTGAGATTGTTTTGGCAAGGGAATCCATGTCGTTATTAAAATACTGGCTTGCAAGTTTTTTAATTGCTTCTTGCGCCATTTCGTCACGGGAAGAAACTGTTTTATAAAAGAATTTCTTACCCTGTTTGTATCTTACAAGCATGTTTTTTTCGACTAATCTATCCATAACCGTTTTTACGGTAGTATATGCGCGGGATACAGAAGAGTTTCTGTTTATAACCTCCTGTACCTCTGTTACAGAAACATCAGAACTTTCAATTTCTTCAAGCATCCAAATAGTTTTCAAAATTTCATTTTCGAGGCTTCCGTGTGTATAATTCATTGTTATTCCTTTTTTCATAATTATAGCGACTACTCCTATCGTAATATAAAAGTAAATAAATTAAAATA
>CALUQS010000045.1 GCA_944322975.1 Candidatus Gastranaerophilales bacterium | reverse complement strand
TTACGCTGCCTGCAGCAGAGAGTGACCTGCGTTCCTCGTCGCTGCAAACAAGCTTGTATAACGCAGCGTTTAAGGTTGCGTTTGTAGAATCAAACCACTTAAGCCGTAAATCCCGCTTGAGTTTTGCGCGGTTGATATCTATTGCGTCTTTTATAGCAGCAGATTTGTCAAGCTGTGCCTGATAAAACATTGACGGTGAAATTTCCGTAAAAATAAAAATTTCATCCGCAAAAACTATGCTGTTTTCTATAATGATTTCTACACACTGTTTTTCAAGTTTTTTATACTTTGTTTTGCTTATGTTTTTCATACTATAAAGGTTTTCTCCTGTAATAACTTCTCACTTTTGTTCCGTCGTCTTTTGTGTATTCACGCACAAAAACTTCTCCGGAAGATGACGGCCTTTTTTTATGTGCATTTTGTATCATGCCGTGAACTTTTTGTTTACGGGCTTCCTGAGGGGCTTTTAGCTCTTCTAGTGTTACATGTTTTGAGGATTTTTGTTGTTTTTCTTCTTGTTTGTAATACATTTTGTCAGCAGCTCCCCATATTAAATTCATTACGGGGTTGTCATCGTAAGGCGTGTCGTTATTTTTGTACTGATTAAGCACCATATCAGGATTTCGGCCGAGATTGTAATAAACCTCGTCAATAAGATTAACGCCGATATTGTTTTTTGCAATTTCCCTTCCGGCTGCGTTGTTTTTTAAATCCATACGTCTGTCAGAGGGCTCATTGCCGGGTTTGTAATCTCCTTTGTTGTCAAGTAATTTTAAGGTGCCAAATTGAATTATCTCGTTTGCATCACCGGCAAACTTTGCGGCTGTTGCTCCGTAATCCTTTGTAAAAGCCGCGCTTGTATATGCGTGACGAAAAGCACCCCATAACTCTTTTAAATCTTCGTCTTGAGAATTCATTTCAAACTGCAAACGGTCAGTTGAGGCTGGCAAATTGTTCCTTTTTTTGAAATATTCCCACGCCTCGTCTCTGTACAGTGATTTTTTTTTGTTTGGTTCATTAATTTTGTCTGTGATTTTTTTCAAGTAGTTTGTCATTTTTCCTCCTTTTTAAATTAGATGTTATACTTCTTGTATGAAAAAAGTTGTTCTGGCTGTTATTCTCATACTTATTTGCGCGGTCTTGTGGTTTTTTGTTGAACCTCGGCTTATTACAGTGCATCGTTACAAAATCCAAAATTCTGAACTTAAAAATATAAGGATTGTTTTTGCCGCAGACTTTCACGTATACAAAAACGGACACAAGAGACTGGAAAAAACAGTAAAAAAAATTAATGCCGAAAAACCTGATATAGTGCTTTTAGGCGGTGATTATGTCAGGACTGATTCTCCTGAAAAGTCAATGGATATTGAAACGATTGCAAAATACCTCGCGCAAATTAAACCCGAATATCAAACCGCAGCTGTGTTAGGCAATCACGATTGTGCATACGGCGCACAAAGAGTAAAAACTGCTTTGCAAAAGAATAATATCAAAGTTTTGATGAATGAAAATTTGCCGGTCAAAATAGGCAAGAAAAAAATTTTTGTGGCGGGGACGGAGGACCTCTGGTTTGGACAGCCGGATGTGCCAAAAACATTAAAAAATACTAAAAATCCTGTAATATTGCTTTCCCACAACCCGGACATTTTTCCTGAAATCCCTGAAAATGTCGACTTAACTCTGAGCGGTCATACACACGGCGGACAGGTAGTTTTTCCATTTTTCGGTGCAATGGGTCAAAAAGTTGTACCTTCAAAATACGGCGACAAATATATTCGCGGATTTATAAAGGAAGGCAATAAAAAAATGATTGTCACAAACGGAATTGGCACAAGTATTTTGCCGGTAAGATTTAACGCTTTTCCTGAAATTGTGGTAATTGATTTTTACTAATCGCAATATTCAACTACGAGCCAGCCGTCAATGAAACGGTGCCTTATTCGTGAGCCCTGCGGTACTTGACAGGCGGTGCTGTCAGGTTTGGAACAGTATTGATAACTTGTGTCGTCAATATTTTTGATGAGTACAAAATTTTGACCGTCATCTTCCGGATAATATTGTTCACCTTGCGGCAAATCCAGCTTGTCAGGGTATCGGCCTGTTAAAAATTTCTGTTCTCTTAAAAAAGATACTGTTTCGTTTTGAGATTTTAAACAGTCGTAATCTTTTACCTTGTAAAAAGAAAGACAAAGAACCCATATAACAAAAGACAAAGCTAAATAATGCCGCAATTCTTTTGGCCTGAGTATTCTGTTTCGGGGCAGGAATATTGAAATAAGCGCCAGAACAGGAATAACAATAACTGTAAAAAATACTGTTATAAAAATAAAAAGCGCAAAATTCAGCGTGCTTGCACAGCTGTTAAGAAAAATGTATGCATTGGCAAACGGTATTCCCGCAGCAAGAGTAAATAGAATAAACTTTTTTAATAACTGTATCATATTAGTAGTATAACGCTTAGTTATTTTAAAAAATTATCATATTTACCGTTTTGCTTTTTGTTATGCCCCCTCGCCCCTCGGTGTGAGCACTGGGGTAAGGCTGCAGAATTCATTTTAATTATTCTCCCTCTCCTCGGGGGCACGGGCTGGGGTGAGGGGGACAAAGACCCTGCCTGCCCACCGTTACAAAATATTCATATTTTCCTGCCGTAGCTTAAATACCCCCTCTCCTTGGGGAGAGGGCTGGGGTGAGGGGACACAAGCCCTGAGAATCGTAGGGTGGGCAAAGCGGATTTGCGGACGGACGACACGCCCGACGAGAGATAGTCCGGTGTGCGAAGCACTAAGTGAGCATAAGCAAAGCGCAGCGAACGACAGCGCTGAGCTATAAACAAATCC
>CALUQS010000044.1 GCA_944322975.1 Candidatus Gastranaerophilales bacterium | reverse complement strand
TAAATATGCCACAGGCATATTTACTCGGCAGAGTGTGTACCACTCCTAGCCTGAGATGTTGGCGAGTTTACGAGCCATACATATCAGGATGCCCTTCGGGTACAAGCGAGGTCCCACTCAGACATTATTTATAATATATCATACTAAACACCTATACAATTATTAAAATTAATAAATCATTGTATGTTATAGTAAAATATATATTAAGGAGGCAGATATGAAAAATTGGATTGTTGCACTTGCTATTTTGATTATTCCTGTTGTCAGTTATTTTGTTTTGGATAAAACCAACAGTTCAAAGGCTGCTTTTGAAGCACATGCACAAAGCAGTTATTCAAAACCTGTTGTGATAAAGTTTTCTTCGCCGATGTGTTTGGACTGCAAGAAACTTGAAGGTGTCACAAGCGTTGTAATGCCTAAATATGCGGATAAAGTTGACTATCAAAAATATACAACTCAGACAAACGATTCAACCACCGATGCTATGATAAAGAAATACAACATAACCCTTGTACCGACTATGGTTTTTGTAAAAAAAGACGGAAATGTCTATAAAAAGACAGAAGGCTATATGACGGAAAAAGAATTGGAAAGTATTCTTAAAGGCTTAATCAATGGATAAATTAATCAGTTATTTTCAGGCAAATGTACAGGGCGAATTTTCTCTGTTAATACTTGCCCTTTGTTTTTTAGGCGGGGTTGTGGCGTCGCTTTCTCCCTGCGGAATAGGTATGCTGCCGGTTGTTGTAAGTTACATCGGCAGTTCATCGGAAAAAAGAACCTCAAAAAACCTGATACAAATAATATTTTTTATCCTCGGTCTGTCAATTTGCCTCAGTGCCATAGGTCTTGTTTGCGCGCTGACGGGACAAATCTTTGACGCCTCAAGCAGGATTTATTTTGTTCTTGTTTTAACATCTTTGATTATGATATTCGGCTTGAATCTTATAGGACTTTTAGACATAAATTTTCCGGTAATAGTAAAAAAATTTCCGCAAAGCGACAAACACAATTTTATAACCTATCCGTTGATACTCGGGATGGTCTTTGCCCTTGCTGCGTCTCCGTGTTCAACCCCTATACTTGCCGGAATTATGGCAGCTGCGTCAATGAGTGCAAATCTGTTTTATGCAGCATTAATGCTGTTTTTGTTTTCTCTGGGGCAGGGCGTGATAATACTTGTTGCAGGATTATTTACGTCTGTGTTAAAAAACCTCTCTTCTTTTGCAAAATACACTGATATTCTTACAAAAATCAGCGGCGTAATACTTATTGTATTTGCTATTTTTGTTTATTACAAAGTGTTTTCAAGATTTTTTGCATAAAAGTGAGCGCTGTTTTTGTTTCTTAAATATTCAAGTATTGCACCGCCTATTTCTTCATTCGGGTCAAACGGAATTTGAACGGGATTTTGTGCATTTTTCCAAAACATTGTTACTAAAGGCCCAAAACCGTCTGGCACAAGTGTTTTTCTGTATATTCCGGCAAGCATAACCTGAACATTGTGAGATTTTGAATAGTTAAACCTTGATATAACAGGATAGGTGTCCGCAATATTTTTTGCCCCTGCATCAGTTATCCTGTTTAAAAGGAACAACCCTGCTGTTATATCTTTTTCGTTATCAGTTTTTTTCAGCAGCTCCAACACCGGCTCAACAGCGCGTTCTTTGTTGTTTGAGATTTTTTGCGCAAGCTGTTCGTCAAAAAGAGCGTGGTTAACTTTTTCGTCCGGCAAAGCAAAAGTTTTTGTAAAACTCTCCACCATCTTATGCGGGTCTTCATCCGGAGCGGTTAAAGGTTTTTGTGACATATTATAAAAGCTTTTGAAGACAACAGGCTGTATATGCAAGATTTTTCTCCTTATGAATAAACAAACGGCGGGCCGTTTTTGATTTCGCACAGTATATTTTCCGCCCTTGTTTTAAGTTCTGTCTTGTCTTTTCCGTTCATTGCCTGAATACGGAATTCTTCCATTAAAGGCTCAATTACACTGCGTTTTTTTGTTTCAAAATTTTTGAGTTCAACACTGACCAGGCGTTTTTGCAAATCGAGTTCGGTTTTAGCGTTTTCTTTTATTACTTCGGCTTCTTTAACAGCCTCCACCGTTTTGGCACCTACATAGCCCACTGTCGTAACCGCAGCCATTCCGGCAAATACCATTTTTAAAATCGGGCTGTGCGGGTTAACTATCATATTATACAGATGAGAACACAAATCGCCTGTGTAAGAGAACAAAACCGGTTTGTTAGAGGGCTTGCCGGCAATTGCCTCGGCGCCTTCGTCTGTCAGTTTTTCTACTTCTCTATCAACGTACTGACGAAAACTTTTATACGTATCTCCGTTTATGGCTGTATATTCGCCCTCCGGCAAATTTTTTGCACCTGCAAAAAGTTCATCAATCTCCTGTTTGTTAAGATTTAGCGAGACTATTCTGTTTTTTAATTTTTCCAGTATATTTTGCGACGGGTTTTCTATTTTTGATATTCCCTCAGAGTATTCTTTTAACCCTTTAGCCGCAATATCTTCACAGGTTTTTGCCGCGGATTGAAGGTTTTTTATTGCAAGAAAACCTAATACCCCGACAGCTGCAGTGCTTAATCCGACACCGGCCGCAACAGCAATGGGGCTGCTTTTTTCTTTTGCTTGTGTATTTGTGTTTTGTATGTCAAACGGAGAATTTTTAAACGATATAAATTTTTTAAAGGTTGTATTTTCGTTTCCGACATTATTTTTATGCAGGATAGTATTTAATTCCTTGGCTTTTTCAGCGAGCATATTCCTTAAAATCTGCATTTTGCCTGAAAAACTTCTTGTCTCAACCTCAATGAGCTGTTCTTGAAGGTTCCTTTGCACATCCGCCTGTTTTTTTCTCACCCAGATTTCTTTTATTCCGTCCACATAGTTTTTTGCGACAAAACCTATTGAACTTAGCACAAAAACTCCGAGCGCCCCCATAACATTCCTGTAATTCGGGTCGCGAATCATCAACAGCATTGCAAGATGAGGTTCATCATTGACAGACACGTGTTTTGTAACCTCCTGTAAGGTTTGCCATGGTTTTAGGTTCTTTTTTATTTCCGCAGATTTTTTCAGTGCAAACATCGAGCCTGCCAGCAGCGCAAACACGCCGACCGTTGAGGCAAGAAGAGGTGTAAGCGAGCGTTGAAGTGATTTTTCCGTGTTTTTTTTGTCTTTAATCTCTAACGTGTCAGTTTGAACGGCATTATCCGGAATCACAAGGCTGTCATACATGTTGTTAATATCCGGATTCATATTCATAGAGGCGGCAAACAGGTCTCTGTCTTTTATAAGGCTGTTAACAACCACGCCTTCTTTAAGTTCCGAGATATTCTTTTTTTGGGTTTGGGTAAGGTTTTTGTATTGTTTTTGGGTTTCTGTATCCTGATACGGTTTTATGTAGCTCATTAATAGACTTCACTTTCCTGATTGGTGACGGTTTGTGAGGGATTCTGTTTGTTTTGGAACAGAGTCTCCTGTGTTGTATTTTGTTCGTGTATCAATTTCTGTTCTTCAATTCTTTTAACTTCTTCGTCTTCCTCATTGTCAGCGCCTGCAATTCCGAAAAGTCCGAAGAGTTTCTTTTTTATGTCTTTAAGCTTGTCTGATATTTTCTTTTCAATTGCGGCTTTAGCCTCGCCGAGCATTGCTGTTAATTTATCAGAAATATCCGCTATTTTTTGTTTAAAAGAATCGAGCGCTTTAACAACATTGTTCGAAAAATTTTGAACGGAGTTAGTTATGGTTTGCAGCGCTTTAGCCATAGGTGCAACAACTGTATCAAGCGCGGCTGCCAGCACCTGCGCAACCGGTTTGGGCAAAGAAGAATTTAGTATGGCAAGTTTCATTGCGTTAATTTGGGTTTGAAGATTTGTTAAATACGCCTGCTGTGTCTGTGCTGCAAACATCTGCTGTGCATGAAGTCTTGCCTCTTTCTGTGCTTTTAGCATCTGTCCTATTGCATAACATTCATTCCAGGTCATTTCATGCGCTTTAGTGTCTTTTTTTACACTGCCGCCTCCGCCGCCCATTCCGTTACAAATGGGACAGGCGCCCATAGGCAGCCCGTGCGGGCAGGTGCCTATTCTGTTATTGTTTGCTGCTCTTGAAAGCGCTGATGTCATAAAAAATTATCCTTGTTCTTAATTCCTCTGTACAACGGGAAAACAAGGATACTATAAGCTGCTGCTTAAAATATGACCCCATGCCTAAATCCCGAAGCAATGGTTTATGTTTGTCATTTTTAATGACAAAGAGTATTCCGGCTATACGGTTGCGGCTCAGCCGGGGATTTTCACCCCTGTTCCCTCTTTTCTAAATTTTACATTTGACAAACCTCTGTGTCAATTTTAGATTTTATACGAAAAATTGCTTATATGAGCGCAATCTTTGCTGATACGCTCATTTAACCTTTGGCTTAAATATATTAAGAAATATTAACAAAAGTATATACCAATTTAGCAATTAATATATACTCTGCGTTTTTATATATATGTAACCATATAAAAAGAGAGAACTAAAAATGATTAGAGCAACAAACCCGTTCGCTAATTATACATTAGCGATAGCAGCACAATACAATGATACTAAACACGGAATAGAAGAAGCAGAAAAGAAACCTGCACGAAAAATATACAGGTCACTGGACGCAATGCTTGAAGAATGTGTTTTTCTCGGTGCGACAAGATTCGGCACCAACTTCATTGCATAACAAAAATTTTAAAAACTGATACGGCAAAACTAGACATCTAATATAACCTGAACCTGCGTTCAGGTTTTTTCATATAAAGATTTGGTGCAATAAATTGCACGCCGCTGACGGACTGGAATGTAGGGAAATAAGAATATTTTGTAACGGTGGGCACGCAAAGCCTGTGCCCCCTCACCCCGGCCCTCTCCCCCGATGGTGGAGAGGGGGAATATTTAAGAGGAATTCTGTAGTCTTACCACTGCCCTCGAATAGAGAGAGGGAGAATAATTTTATCTTCTTTGTCTTATCAATATTTGGTGGGCACTCCGGCTGTTTTGGACGTGCTTTGCACACTCTGCGGTATGAACCTGCGTTCAGGTTTTTTCATATAAAGATTTGGTGCAATAAATTGCACCCTGCTGACTGCGGATTTTGTGCAGGCACGCCAAGGACTCCGTGCAAAAGGGGCCTGTGGCACGTTTTACATAGAGACTCTGCCGAACAAACGATTGAGTATCGTTTGTGAGAGGGGCTAAGTCAAATTCAAAGCTTTTGCGTGCAGTATAAAAATTACTAACCATACTATCAGTATGCCTGCGGGTGCAAGCGAGGTACGGCTCAGACATTTTATTTGGTTTTTCTAATTATTTTTTTAATGTTTCAAGAACATATCTGGCGCGTTCTTTTATTTCATGCAAATTTGCATCTTTGTACAAGCATCTGCCCATCCCCACTGCAACAGCGCCGGCATCAAGATAATCTTTAAAATCGTCAAGCGATATACCGCCCGAGGGCATAAGTTTTAAAAATGGCATAGGTCTTAACATGTCTTCTATATATTCAATTCTTCCCATTGGTTTTGCGGGAAAAATTTTTATTATAGGAATTCTGGCTTTCCAGGCGCTATAAGCTTCATTAGGCGTTGAAACAGTAGCAATATGCGCTATTTTACTGCCCAGACAAAATTTTGCAAGCCCGGTTTGAAACACCGGTGACACAATAAGCTGTGCTCCGTGTTCAAAGGCCTCCTGTGCACGCATTGCCGTGATAACACCGCCGGCCATAACCACTGTATCGTCTAATTCTTTAGCGCAGCTCAGCGCCGGCAGCATTTTCCCTTTTTCAACAGTTATTTCAAAGAGCTTTATTCCGGCTTCTCTCATTACTTTTATTTTTTCCAGAGCTTCTTTTGGCTCCTGTGCCCTTATAACGGCTACGATTTTATTTTTACATATTGCTTCAACAGGATTCATATTTTATCTACTTTGACAGTTTATCGTTCTTTTTTTCATTATTTGTAGACTGTTTTTTGGTTTTTATTTTAATAAAGTTAAAAACAGTTTTGTCATCTTGTGTGCTAACTTCTTCATCTTCATAGCCCAGAAGTATTTCCAAATCTTTTTTTAACCGGGTAATGTCCTCATATTTTTTAAGGGTGCCATCCAGCGCGATTGAAACATCCCCTGTTTCTTCGGAAACAACAAGACATGCAGAATCAGAAACTTCGCTCATTCCGATTGCGGCTCTGTGCCGTGTTCCGTATTTCCAGCTTAATTTGGGGTCTTCTGTCAAGGGGAGCAATACTCCTGCTGATTTTATTATTTCACCTTCTATAACAACAGCTCCGTCGTGAAGAGGCGTGTTGGGGTGAAAAATTGTGAGCAAAAGTTCTGTAGACAAAAGCGCATCAAGCTGTGTGCCGACATCGGAATAGCTGTTGACATCCTCTTCTCTTTCAAGAACCATTAAAGCCCCTGTTCTTGTTTTAGAAAGGTATTTTACTGATTCTATAAGCTCTTTGATTACGTTAACTTTCTGGGTTTCTCTGTTATTTTTTTTGCCGAAATGTTTGTTAAAGATGTTAGACTGACCGAGATAACCGAGAAATTTTCTTATCTCGGGCTGGAAAATAATAACGGCGCCAAACATAATTACGCTGACCATGGTACGTAAAAACACGCCTATGATTAGCAGGTTAAACTTTATTAAGATTTCTGAAAACAACCATGCAAAAAGCAGTATAAAAATACCTTTAACAAGTTTTTCAGACTGTGTACCTTTGATAAATTTTTGATAAATGAAAAACAAAAACGCAGTAATAATCGCAACTTCTACAATGTTAACCCAGCTAAAGGTCAAATGCAGAAATTTTAATTGGCTGATTAATATGTCTTTAATCTCTCCTAACACTTATTGCGCCTTATTGTTTTTGTTTTTTCAATCGCTCCGGAATAACATCACAAGCAGTCAAATGCTCGTAAGTTTCTCTATTTATAATAATATCAGATTGTGAGTTATTTACAAGTACTGCGGCCGGTTTTAATACACGGTTGTAGTTGCTTGACATGGAATAGCCGTAAGCCCCTGTATCATAGAAACAAAGCACATCTCCTTCTTGTAATTGCGGAAGTTTTATGTCTTTTATCAAAATATCACCTGATTCGCAGAATCGTCCTGCAATTGTAACGGTTTCAACAGGTTCTGCCTCAGGCCTGCCGGCAATTTGCGCTGTATATACAGCCTGATACAGGCTTGGACGCGGGTTGTCTGCCATACCTCCGTCTACAGCAACGTATTTTCTGCCTTTGGGCACCTGTTTTGAACTTCCGACAGTATAAAGAGTTACGCCCGAGGTTCCTATTATGCTTCTTCCCGGTTCTATATGGATTTCGGGTTCTTCTACATTATATTTTTTTGCATTGTCTTTAATAGAGGTTATTATCCTGTCTGCAATCTCGTTTATAGACGGCGGACAGTCTTTTTCCGTATACTTTATGCCAAGCCCGCCGCCGAGGTTTATGTGTGTCAGGTTTAGAGCGAATTTATCTTTTAACCGCCCCATCTCTTTAAGCAATACATCAACCTCATCGTAGTAAATATTTGTTTCAAAAATCTGAGAGCCGATATGTGCGTGTAACCCCACAAGGTTAAGGTTTTTATGTCTATCTAAAATCTGTTCTACAGCCTCATCTACCTGTGTTAAGTCAAACCCGAATTTTGAATCGAGATGACCTGTTTGTATGTATTCGTGTGTATGGCACTCTATCCCCGGGGTGACCCTTAAGAGGATATCTACCGTTTTGTTGTTTGATTTTGCGACTTCGTTAAGCAAATCAAGCTCTAAAAAATTGTCAACGGAAATCAACCCGACGCCAAGCTCTACAGCCATTTGCAGCTCATCGTAGCTTTTGTTATTTCCGTTAAACAAACATTTTTTCATATTGGCGCCGGCTGTATACGCTGTATAAATTTCGCCGCCCGAGACCATATCAAAGCCGAAACCTTCTTCATCAAGGATTCTTACAACAGCTTTTGTCATAAAGGCTTTTGAGGCATAGAGCATACTAACTTTAGGGTAAGCGCTAAACGCCTGTTTATACTGGCGGGCTATTGTTCTTATTGTTTCTTCGTCGTAAACATACAAGGGCGTGCCGTATTGCGAGGCAAGCTCTATTAAATCACATCCGCCTATTTCTAT
This sequence comes from Candidatus Gastranaerophilales bacterium, assembly GCA_944322975.1. Classification (GTDB taxonomy): domain Bacteria; phylum Cyanobacteriota; class Vampirovibrionia; order Gastranaerophilales; family Gastranaerophilaceae; genus Limenecus. The sequence goes on along the minus strand of CALUQS010000044.1, from coordinate 520 downwards.
ATGACCTTTGTCATTAATTTTTGTTGTAACAGGTTTTAAACTCTGATTAGCTGTTGTCATAAAAATAATTCTCTCCTTTATTGATGATTATTGTACCATAATCATTAAAATTAAGAGAGAATTATTTAAGGAAATCCTTTATATAATCAGATTCATTTATTTTTTTTGTTCAATCACGGGCAAATCGTTTATGCATTTACTTTCGCCTGCATAAGCCTGAACTTTTTTGGTTGTGATACGTTTGTTGTTCAAGCAGGCAGAACCGGCAACGCAGCCGCCCTCGCACGCCATAACTTCAACAAGGTTACCCTCGCTGCACTGTCCTTTTTTAGCCCAGTTTTTAAGGTCTTTAACAGATTTTGGATTTAAACCGTTTACGCAGGTCGGGAACAGTTCAGGGAAGTCTTTTAATGCAACCTTAACGGATTCTGCTACCCCGCCTGTTATTGCAAAGTTTCGGCCTTCTTTTGAGGCTTCATTTGCAAAGTGGTAATCCTCGCAGTTTGCAACTTCAATATTC
>CALUQS010000043.1 GCA_944322975.1 Candidatus Gastranaerophilales bacterium | reverse complement strand
CCGCCGTCTGTTATGCAGTAGTGTCCTTCTTCGAGGTCGTATTTGTCGTGTACCCGGCAAACATTACAAAGACAGCCTTTGTCTTCTTCTATACATCTGCTTTTTGTATATGCACAAAAAAGATTTTCCAGCCCTTCAGCGTTTTCTATGCCTTTTATCATATCCATAAGGTTGTGAGGGACTTCTTTAATCTTGCAAGATGTTGTATAAGAAGGGCATTTTAAACAATTGCACATTTCAAGATTTTCTTTTGTTTTTTCTACCTGACTCATGGTATCTCCTTTTTATTATTCAGTCTTTTTTTCTTTCATCATTTCTTCTACTTCATGTGCACCTTGCGCATAGTATTTTGATTCCTCCGGATCTAATGTAATAAGCAGTTTAAAAAGCTCGCCGGCGTGTTCTTTTTCTTCGTTTACAATATCTGTCAGCACTTTTTGGACAAGCTCGTTATCGGTTGATTCTTTTATTTGTTCATAAAGTTGAATGGCTTCGTATTCTGCTGCTATGTTAAAGCGGATTCCTCGTATTAATTCATCTGTTGTAAGTTTTTTCAAACAGTGTTGAACATTGCAGGAGTTGTTGAACTGGGGCATGATTAAACCTCCGTTTATGTATTGCAATGTTATTTTAAATAATTTTTGTATACATTAAATTGCCCGCCATGGCAGTAAAACCATTCCGTGTAAATGTATCTGATAATTTAAAATAAAATATTAAATATTAATGAATACCTGTTTTATTCTGAGATTTCTTGTTTCATAACATGTATAGTTGTCTGCGGAAAAGGTATTTCTATTCCTTTAGCGTCAAATTTTTCTTTTATTGCTTTGTTATAAATACGTCCGACTTCCCATTGTTTTATAGGTTTGGTTCTTACTCTGGCTTTTACAATAACTGCAGAGTCGTCAAACTTGTCCACACCTAAAACCTCAAGAGGTGCAAGTACAAATTCTTTGCAATATGAATTTTCTCTGATTTCTTCATCGGTTTCTTTAATCGCTTTAATAACATAATCTAAATCTGCGTCATAGCTGACACCGAGGTCAAAAACGTAATACGAATAATCTCTGGTATAATTTACCACAATATCAACCATACCGTTTCTTATATAATGAACACGCCCCTGTAAATCTCTTATTTGTATAAGCCTGATATCTATTTTTTCTACTACGCCTTCGTGACCGGAAACATCTATGTAATCACCGACACGCACCTGTCCTTCTAAAAGCAGCGAGGCGCCTGATATTATATCTTCAAAAAATCTTTTTGCCCCAAAACCGACTGCAACCCCTAAAACACCTGCAGCTGTAAGAATTGGTCTTATATCTACCCCCAGAACATTTAAAATATAAATTGCGGCAAATATAATAATTATTGTGTCTACTATAGATTTTGCTATTGATTTTAACGTAACAAGCTGTTTTTTAAACTCGTAATCATCTTTTTTATACTGGCTGATTTTATCAAGAAATTTGTCTATAAATAAGTTCGCAATTTTGATTAAAAGTGCAAAAATACACAAATTTATCGCCATAAGCGTCCACTTATTGTGCAAAAAATCAGGTAACACAGTAAAAATAAAATGATGGTGGTTATTTATAAAAGAAAACATAATAAACTCCCCGTATACTTCTTATTGATATAGATAAATATATAAAACATAAAACCAAAAATCAATTATCCAATTATCAATTTTGTGTTTTATAAATGTCTGAGCGGGACTTCGCTTGTACCCTTGGGCTTCTGATATATCCGGCTTGTAATTTTTATACTGCACTCAAAAGCAAAGCTGCAGTATAGTTATTATATCCGGGTCAGTTGACTATATGAAATTATTCAGGCGCTGCCTTCACTGTTAATATAAGAAATTATTGTTTTAAACATTAAGGTTTGGTGTAAAATATTATTAAATATCACACAAAACAGGATTAATATTATGGAAAAAGCTATAAAATCAATCATACTTGCCGCCGGTAAAGGAACCAGAATGAAGTCACAAACCCCAAAAGTTCTTCATCAAATTTTTAATAAAGAACTTTTAGGATATGTAATAGATGCTCTAAACAATACCGGAAAAGTTGAAGAAAATTATATTATTGTAGGACATTGCGCTCAGCAGGTGGAAGAATACGTTAAACAAAACTATAAAAATGTAAAATGTCGTCTGCAGTCTCCCCAGCAGGGAACAGGTCATGCGGCTTTGCAGGCTTATGACGATTTAAAAGGTTTTGACGGAGAAGTTATAATACTCAACGGAGATATCCCTCTTTTGACAACAGAAACGCTGGATAAATTTATTGAAGAACATCGAAAAAACAATAACGCCCTCACGGTAATGTCTGCCATTATTGACGACCCGACAAATTACGGCCGTATTGTACGGGATAACAACGGCGATTTAAAAGCAATTGTGGAAGAAAAAGACACAACAGACGAACAGAAAAAAATCAAAGAAATTAACACCGGCGCATATATTCTTGATTGGGCAAAAGTACATGAGGCATTTTTACATTTTGACACAAATAACGCCCAGCATGAATATTATCTTACCGACATTGTTAAATGGGCTATAACAAAAGGTTTAAAAGCCCGTTCTTATATACTTGAAAACAGTGAAGAATCTTTTGGAATAAATTCAAAAAAACAGCTTGCCGAGGCTGCTAAGATTCTTAAAAACAGAGTTCTTGACAAACTTTTAGATGACGGGGTTACAATTGTCGACCCGGATACTACATATATTTCTCCCCAAACCGAAATAGAACCTGATACAATTATTTACCCCTGCACTTACATTGAAGGCAAAAACAAAATCGGCAAAGGCTGCAAAATAGGCCCTTTTGCAAGATTAAGAGGTGATGTACAGCTGGGTGAAGGGGTGAAAATCGGCAATTTTGTTGAAATTAAAAAAACAACTATTAAAGACCATACAAATGTCTGCCACCTCAGCTATGTAGGAGACAGCACACTTGGCAGCAGCGTTAACATCGGCGCCGGCACAATCACGGCAAATTATAACCACATAACAAAAGAAAAATTCAGAACAATTATTGATGATAACGCCTCCACCGGTTCAAATTCAGTAATTGTCGCACCTGCTCATATTGGAGAAAATGCTTCTATCGGTGCAGGTTCTGTTATCAGCAAAGATATCGAGGCAAATGCCCTGGGCTTAACAAGGGCGCCTTTAAAGGTCTTAAAAGGCTGGTTTAACAGATTAAAAAAAGATTAACAGCAAAATAACCGGCTTGTCCTAACCGCATTGTACAATGCAAATTTTGATACTTTTTTTTAAATTGAATCTTGTCATAAAACTGACTAAAACAGGAGTATCAAATGAACGACAAAGAATTTTTAAATGCGGTAAAAGACACACATAAAGCACGTAACTATTTTCTTGACCAGATAGCTTACACTATCGGCCCTGACAGGTTGATGAAGTTAAAAGAGAAATATCTTGCAGATTTTAACCTGTTTGATATCCGTGATTACGAGGACTATATAAAAGGTCATATCCCGTATGCTGTTCATATCCCTTTTAAACAGATAGAAGAACAGCTTGTTAAATTTTCAAAAGATAAGGTTAATATAATATACAGTTATTCTCTTTTATGCCAGCGCAGCAAAAAAGCTGCATATTTGCTTTCGGATAAAGGATATCCGGTTATGGAACTTGTAGGAGGATTTAAAGGCTGGAAGAAAAGAGACTTTGAAATAGTTGAAGATGATGCGTCAGATTATCCGGAATAAAAGTCATTAGGTTCGCTTTTCAACTATAAAACAAAGCCGGTGACGGGATTCGAACCTGCGACCTGATCATTACGAATGACCTGCTCTACCAGCTGAGCTACACCGGCTTACACTCACTATTTAATTGTTGTTGCGCTAGAGCAGGTGCTCTACCATAATCTAAAACCGTTTCACTCCGTTCCACTGGGGGCTACACCGGCTTACACTCACTATTTAATTGTTGTTGCGGTAGAGCAGGTGCTCTACCATAATTTAAAACCGTTTCACTCCGTTCCACTGGGGGCTACACCGGCTTACATTCACTATTTAATTGTTGTTGCGGTAGAGCAGGTGCTCTACCATAATTTAAAACCGTTTCACTCCGTTCCGCTGGGGCTGCACCGGCTTGCTTACATATTAATTAAAATCTAATCATAAACAGATTTCAAGCTGTAAAAATCAAGATTTTTTATAATCGCTGTTCCTTCGGCAACAAACTTGATTCCGGCTGATGCCTTGTCAGGATAAATTCTTGCCGTCATTGCAATGTTGTTGGCAAAAACTTCTACACTTGACCTGTCAATAAAAATTCTGAGTTTCAATAAATTGTTTTCAACAGGCAGTTTTACCTCTCTCTCGCCTTTTAGAGCGTGGCCTGATTTGTCACGATTCAGCGTTAAGGTTTGTGTTGCCTTATCATATGTCAAAACAGTTTCTTGAATCTTTGATTCTCTTAATTTTATAGAGAATGATGTTGCATTTGTCAAATCAACAGTTGTTTCTATTTCGTAGACATCGCCTTTAATGTTGGAAAACTCTTTGTGCCCGTTGATTTTAACCTCACTATGCGCAATATGTTCACCGCGGAGTTGTTTTAGCTCTTCAAGGGGCTGTACAACAAGTTTGTTATCAACTATTTTTAATTCACGCGGCAAGGTCATTAAACCTGACCAGTTTTCAGAAGCTTCATGCAAAACAGAATCCGGCATGCCCAGCCAGCCTATAATAACTATTCTGCCATCCGGCGTTTTTACGGTCTGGGGGGCATAAAAGTCAAAACCGTAATCCAATAATGCAAACGGGCCTTTTTGTTTGAATTTTCCTGTATTAAAATCGAGTTTCCCTATAAATGCGCCGGAAACATATTTGTTTAAAAACATTTTGCCCTGCGGTTTTATACCGGTAGGGTTAATTATCAACAAATCATTCTCCCCGATATGCAAAAAGTTAGGACAATCCCATGTGCTGCCCATTTCTCCTTTTGAGCCTATTGCGGTAATATTGACAAACTCCCAGTTTCTCATATCATCACTTTGAAACAAAAGAACAGCACCGTCTTTAGTTTTTTCGTAACGTGTTCCTATTAATGCATAGTATTTGTCGTTATTTTTCCAAACATAAGGGTCGCGAAAAAATTCATTTGTAAAAAATTCAATATCCAGATACCCGGGCGGTCCTTTTATAACAGGATTGTTGGCGGATTTGCCAAAATACCACCCGTCTTTACTTGTTGCAAGACAGGGAGTTTCTGTTTTTTCTGTTTTGTCGTTAACTTTTTTTTCGGAATAACCTGTATAAAAAATATTTAGCAAATTATTTTCAAAAACAGCGCTGCCTGCAAAAACACCGTCTTTATCGTATTCTTCGTTAGGTGCAATTGCAAGAGGGAGTTTTTTCCATTTTAAAAGGTCATTGCTCACTATATGTCCCCATAACGGCAAAACTTTTCCGTTTGGTAATTTAACCTCCTGTTCAAAAAACAGATGGTATGCATTGTTAAAATAAACCATAGCATTAGGGTGATTCATTGTTCCGGCATAAGGTGCAAGATGATATTGAGGATACCACTTTGATGCTGTCATTTCTTTTTTTGTTGCATCAATAGCAGTTTGTGCATCTTTTAAAGTCTGTCTATGGGCTGCGGCATCAGTGCAAAATGCAGCACCTTGCAATGATAATACAAGTGCAAAAGCCAGAACCTCTTTGCAGAAATATTTCATAATAAAAATAACTCCGTAATGCGTTAATTGGTTTTATATTATCACAAAAACTTAATATTTGACATTTAAATAGCAAAATGTGTTATTTATATTCTTTGTAGAAATATGGCTATGATTATTTCAGAAAAAAGACAAAACTCTTATACCCCACAATTTAAAGCACGCAAAATTGCTGTTGCGCGCCCTGTTGTTGATGGAATTGTGAGAGAAATCGAAATATATAATGTGTCTAAAAAAGATAAAGATGTAATAGGTGAATTTATAAAAAGAATTAACCTTGCGCAGCTTCTTCCCTCAAAAACTGATGCCCCTAATTTTAATATATGGCAGGAGATTATTGAAATGACCGGTGCAAATATCGGAAATTTTAAACACCAGCGGGTATTTCTTGCCGTACAGGATAAAAAGCCATGCGGTTTGTTGCTATCAACAATACAAAATAAAAAACAGGGTGAGGTGGTAACTTTTGCTACCTGGCCAATTGCAGCGGAACAGAGAGTTAAAAAAGCAGGCAGCGCGTTGTTTACAAGTTTTTTAAATCTCGCAAAACAAAAAAAGCTGCAAAAGGTTAAATTAGAACCTGTTCTTAACGGCCCTACAGATGCTGTCGGTTTTTATCAGGCACATGGCATGTGTTTTCCTGATAAATACGCATCTGTTATGACTGCGTCGCAATCCCGTATAGCCCAAACAGCAGCGGAAAAAACAGAAGAACTCAATTATACAAAGCTAAAGCACCCTTTCAATGTAAAATTGCAAAATGTTCTGGACATTAACAACAATTAGCAGGAAAAATAATCAAGCATTATATCTATAAATTCATTTGACATATATTTTGCATTTTTTCTTACTGTTTCAGGATTATGGAATTGAGGCAGCAAATCTTTTTTCCCCGACATACAAAAGTAGTTGAAATTGCTTTTGCACTCACTTGATTTAATGTAATAATCATCAAACGGAAGAAAATCTGTGTTAGAAATCTTTTTAAATAATTGTGATAATTGAGAAAATATCTTAAGATTTGAATCATTTAAAATAAGAGGTTTGTCATTCAGCCAGAATTCTTTTTTGTATTTTTTTAACGAAGGCGAATAATACTTGTCATAATGAAAATTTATAGTGTCACACTGATGCGAGTTAGGAAATTTATCAAGAATTTCTCTAAAATTTTTTTTATCAGGCGAATTATTGTTATTCAAAGTAGTAGTCAAAGACAAATGCACATAAGGGGGAGTTATATAAAACTTATTATTAGGCAATATTTGTCTTGGATATTTGTTAACATCAATGCCGATACCGGTATTTTCAAATCCTTTAAAGTTTATTATCATAATTTTCTTCTTTTATGTGATTCTGCTGTAGTAAAACACAAAAATATTATTTTTTGTTATTTGAACAGTACACATAAAATTTATAAAAAATTATTAGCTTAGCAGGACGCATTGAAGGTGACAAATGGGGTATAAAAATTGTTTTACAATAATAAGCCGTAGCCGTAGGGCGGGCAAAGCTTAAATACCCCCTCTCCCGCTGAGATATTTCTAGCAAAAATTAACAAAACTTAGCTTTACATTGTTGAAATAATTAGCTTTTCACCGGTGCAGAATTCTCTTTCAATATTTTAAAAACTATGTTCGTTAACTGCCTTGC
>CALUQS010000042.1 GCA_944322975.1 Candidatus Gastranaerophilales bacterium | reverse complement strand
TAAACGAGAAAACAAATCAAGATATTAAATAAGATGAGACTTTCACACTAACACTATCCTACCTAACTTCCTAACCTTCCCTTCCTATTAAAAGTATTGCTCTAATGATAAATTAGAGCTTTTTTTTTGCCGTAAAAAGTCTTGATAGTATAATATCAATAGATGTTGTAAAGAGGTTTGGATATGAAATCAGTAAAAGAAGTTGTTACGGAATCAAAAATTTTAGACAGGTTAAAAAACACGCCTCAATGTTTAGAGCTTGTTCAGTATTTATTTGCGGATGAAGAACTGCAAGAGCTGCAAGAATATGCAAATAATGTTTCTATAAAAAGACTCGGCTATAATGACCACGGGCCTGTTCATATGAGACAGGTTGTCGGCAATGCTATAAAAATGCTTAATATCCTGCATGATTCCGGTATAAAAACATCTCTTGAAAAAGAAGAAATAGGAACATTTGAAGACAGTATGTCCGGCGTTATTCTTGCCGGCATGATGCATGACCTGGGTATGGCAATCGGCAGACAGGGACACGAAGAGATGTCTGTTATTCTTGCACAGCCTATTATTGAAAGGACTTTACAGGCCGTGCTGCCCGACAATTTACACAAACGTGTAGTTATAAAATCTATTGCAACGGAAGCAATAATAGGACACATGTGTTCAAGAAAAATTCACTCAATAGAAGCCGGTATAATCCTGATTGCCGACGGTTGTGATATGACAAAAGGCAGAGCCAGAATCCCGCTTGCAATCAACAACACTCCTAAAGTAGGAGATATTCATAAATATTCAGCAAATGCCATAAATCGTATAGGAATACACCATGGCGAAAAGAAACCGATAAAAATTGATATAGAAATGTCAGCCGAGGTCGGTTTTTTCCAGATAGAAGAAGTGCTTTTAACAAAAATAGACTCAAGTCCGGCTAAACAGTATGTTGAACTTTATGCCGGTGTTGCAGGTCAGGAAAGAAAATGTTACCTTTAAAAAGAGATGCGTTACTCACCTGTTTAATAATCGGTTATTAATTTTTCGTGCTGCACTTTTGCTAAAAAATAATGTGTACAAATGTAAATAAGTGTAACGAAATCACTAATTATTGTATTATGTTCGTGCAAAAATAATTCTTGAGAAGATTTATATCACCGAAACAAACAGTGAAAATAGATTAGTATGAAACTTAGCCCCTTTACATACAGCAAATATTTAATAAAAAATACATCACCAGCCCGTTCTTTTGTCACAAAACTAAACAAAAACGGTGCTATTTTACCGGTATTGCTGCTTGAGGCAACGGTTACAGGAGGCAGAACCTATCAAGCATACAAACGTGACGGTTTTGTAGAAGCAAGAGAACGTATTACAGAGGAGTCGCTTGCCGCTGTTTTCTGGTTATTCGGGGCAACTATGGCCGCAGCCCTTTTTGATAAAATCGGTCAAAAGTTTATGAAAATCCCCAAAAACATGCCGGATGTAGGCAGAGACAACATCAGAAGCCCGTTTAATAATTATACAAATGATTTAGCTGATATTTTAAAAATAACACCGCATCAAAAAGAAATGCTAAAAACTAAACTGGCAAGATTTTCTGTTGGCAAAACAATTGCAAGTCTTATCACAGCCTGCCTGTTTATAGGTTATGTTGTTCCAAAACTGAATCAGGGAATAACAAAACACATTTTTGGCAAAATGGATAAAAAAGACCCTAACCACGAAAAAGCTCCTGACCCTTATACAACAAGACTTACTCTAAAGGATGCCAGAGCAATATTTTCGGCAAAGGGCATATCTATTAATGCGGTAGAAAATTTCAAAGCAAGACAAACCAAAAATCAAAATAAATCTAATCCGTCATTTAAAGCCGGCGCAGATTCTCTTTTGCGCATAGTACAAAATTTCCAGACAAATGATGTTTGGAAACTTCTCGGCACTGACGTTGGCACAGTCACAGGCAGAACTGCTAACGCCAGAAACAACGATGAACGTGTTGAGATTATGTTTAGAGATATTTCATCAATTTATTTTTATTGTTTTTCAATGCCGGCTATTGTTGCATTCATGAACAAAAAAGATTCCTTTAAAGGGCTTAATACAAAATTGAACCCGATGAGTGCAATGGAAGTTCATAACTACATGATTAAACAAATGGCAAATGCCGGATATGAAGAAATGTCACCGCAGGACTTCAAAAAAATGATGCTCGGGCGAGAACTGTCAGAAAGTGAAAAATCACTTATTAAAGACGCGTTTCCAAACAGCAAACCGGCTTCCTCTAAAAAAGTCTTCTTCGGTTTAATTAACAAAAAAGTTCCGCCTGTATACGGTTCAACCACTCTTGAAAATTTCTTAAAAACCGTTGATGAAAAAATTACGGATAAAACCCTTGCAGAAAATATTAAAGCAAAAGCAGCAGAGGTTTCTAAAATGCAGCCTTTAAAAGAAGGTATTGCAATGATTACACAATCTCAGGCAGAAGATATGCTGGCAGGCGGTGAAATAAGAAATCAAAACATATTACAAAAAATAATCGGACATACCTTCGAAAACTTTATTGTAAAACCGGAAAACTATGATGCCTCCGGCAAACCGATTAAAGACGGGGCTAAAAAGCTGACTGACCCGCTTGTTAACAGCTACAAATTTATTGATAACAGTGAAATAGAAAGCCGCCGAAAAGAAATCTTTGATTATGTTAAAGCAATTGTTAAAGAAGCAGAAAATAAAAAACAAAATGTTGACTTTTCTTTAATGCTTAAGATGAATAAACGTAACATGACAAAAAGCGGTTTGTTTATGCTGCTTGCAATGGGAGTATCTTCTTTATTCCTTTCCACAATTATTCCGAAAGTTCAATACTATATTACATATTTAAGAACAGGAAAGAATTCATTCCCCGGCACAGAAAATATTACCCAAAATAAAACATCAAAAGTTTAAATTACAAGATATCAATAGGGTCAACGTCTATGGTGAGTCTTATATCATCGGGCAGTTTAATTTGGTTTAAAAACGAAATAACGAACCTGTGACCTTTTTCGCCGAGTTTATTTTTTATAAGAATCTGAAATCTGTAATAATCCTGTAATTTTTCTATTACGCAAGATGCAGGGCCTAAAACGGCAACAGGCTCTGTAAGCTGCTTTTTATCTATAATATCGTTAAGCCGCATAGCAATTTCCTGTGCACTTCTTTCTGCGCGGAATTGATTTTTTGATGAAAGAATAACTCTTACAATCTGGCTAAAAGGCGGGTAATCAAAATCTTCGCGGGCTTCAATCTCAGTTTTATAAAAAGTTTCGTAATCCTGTTCTTTAGCGGTTTCAAGCCCGTAAAAATCAGGGTTATAAGTTTGAAAATAGACTTCTCCGGGATTATCTCCGCGTCCGGCGCGGCCCGCAACCTGTGTTAAAAGCTGAAATCCTCTTTCGCAAGAACGAAAATCAGGCAGATTAAACCCGTTATCTGCATTGATTACACCGACAAGAGTAACGTTAGGATTATCCAGACCTTTTGCCAGCATTTGGGTTCCGATTAAAATATCAATTTTTCCGTTTCTAAAATCATCAAGAATTTCTATATGCTGATTTTTTTTAGACATAACATCACTGTCTAAGCGGACTATATTACAATCAGGAAAAAGTTTTTTTGCAATAATTTCCACTTTTTGAACCCCTGTACCGCTGTTTCTTAAAGCTTCGCTGCCGCATTTCGGACATTTAGAAACAACAGGTTGTTCATATTCACAGTAATGACATTTGAGAGTTTGGGTTTGTGCATGAAAAACAAGAGGAATAGCGCATTTTGGACACTGTATAACCTCACCGCACGCCAGACATTGTGTATAAGTAGAAAAACCGCGGCGGTTTATTAAAATGATTGTTTGTTTTTTATCCCGCAGATTTTGTTCAATTGCACTGACAAGTGCACGTGAAAAAACACCATGGTTGGCTCTGAAGTGTTCTTCTCTCATATCAATTACCCTGACTTTTGCCATAGGATAATCATTGTAGCGTTTTTTTAAAGTTAAAAGATTGCCGGAGTTTTTGGCATAGTAATACGTATTTATATCCGGAGTAGCGCTTCCCGAAAGAAGGGGGCAGTTGTTAAGTTCTGCCAGTTTTTGCGCAACTTTTCTTGCGTCATATCTGGGAGAAGGCATTGTCTGTTTATAAGAACCGTCATGTTCTTCGTCAATTATTATCAAGCCGATATTTTTTAACGGAGCAAACACGGCTGAACGCGCACCGGCAAGAATTCTGATTTGATTATTCTTGATTTTTTCCCATACATCGAATTTTTCGCCCTCAGAAATACTTGAGTGCCATATTGCCGTTTTATCAATACCGAACCGTCGGGCAATACGCTGTGTAAGAACAGATGCGAGTGCAATTTCAGGAGCAAGAAACAAGACGTTTTTACCCTGTTCTAGCACTTTTTTTATTGCTTTAAAATAAACTTCTGTTTTGCCGGAAGATGTGACTCCGTGTAAAAGTATTGTGCTGTATGAATTAAGCCTTTTTTCTATTTCTTTATAAACCTGCTTTTGTTCATCCATCAGTTCAGGAAATGGTTCAAGTTCCTGTTTTTTAAAAACAGAGAGAGGGTTTCTAAAAATTTTTTCTTCCGTTATTTCAACACAACCGAGACTTTCAAGCTTATTAACAGTTGCACGGGTTGTTTTTACCTGTTTTTCAAAGTCTATAATCCTCATTTTGCCTGTTTGTTCAAGTGTTTTTAAAATTTCCTGCTGCCTTTTAGTTGCATTAGCGTAAGTTTTAAAAGATATGTATTTTTCGCTTTGTTCTTTTTGTACACCGTTTAAAAATTTTATCGGAACAGCGCATTCGATTACGTTTTGTATACTGCAAGCGTAATAATCTGCAACCCATTCCAAAAATTTAAGATAATTTAAGTCAAAAATAGGGGTAACATCAAGAATTTTGGAAATAGATTTTGCTTTTATTCCTTCAGGCAAATAGTTTGTAAAACCGCATACAAATGCATTTATAAGCCCCATGCGTCCGAAAGGCACAAGCACCGGCAGCCCTGTTTTTATAACAGGTTTCATTTCCTCAGGTATAAGATAGCTGAAAGTCTTTACTCCTATGCCTTTTATAGAAGTAAGAACAAGGGCATATTTATTCAACATGCCCTCTTGTAGTTCTTTTTTATTGTCAATATTTTCTGACGTTTTTTGCATTAATTATTCTGCACCCTCAAGGCTCATTAATTCTTTCATTGCCTCATCAACGGCGTCTTTTAAAAGTTCAAGATTGTCAGGTGAAACTGTTACGCCTTTTTTGGTCGGAAGCCAGTTTTGACCGTCATCTGTTGTATAAAAAATTCTTAAATCAAGGTAGCTTTTGCCCTTGTATTCATTAATTGAAATCTGAAGCTGTTCTGTTGCACTTCTGGGTATAGTTGCGATTAATTTAGGTTCTACTGCCATGGTTTTGCTCCTCTTGTTTTATATATCAAAATTTATTGTATCACAATTTCTTCTAATTTTTTTGTTTTATACATGTGTTCCAAATCATCATAGCCCCCTATATAATGGTCGTTAATTATGATTTGAGGTACGGTGGAAATTCCGGGTTTGTTATATTTTTTAGACAAATCATCACACATTTCATCAAAATTGTCATCAATATTAATTTCATTAAAATCAAGATTCAGCATTTTTAATAATTTTTTTGCCTTAATACAATACGGACAAGTTTGAGATGTATATATTATTACTTTGTTCATTTTAAACCTCCTTACTTGAGATTATACAACTAAGTACTATATTTTTGTTAAGTTTTTTCAATCTGCACTTGATATAAGAGTATGTTTAAAGTAGTGTAAAGTAAGAAATTAATCTTTGAAAGGAATATAAAAATGGCAAAAGAATGTGCAATATGCGGAAAGACTAAGCTTAAATCAGCTAAAAGGTCTTTTTCTAATAAACAACACGTCCACAGACAAGAAGTAAATCTTCAGTCTGTAAAAATTAACGACAACGGCACTGTTAAAAGAATCGATGTTTGCACTTCCTGTATTAGAGCAGGCAAAGTTCACAGAGCTGTATAAGAATTTGTTTTTAGTAAAAAGAGTCTGCTTTTAACAGCAGGCTCTTTTTATTTGCATAGTAAACAGACATATTATTAAAAAATATTAAAAAATTGGCATGGAAAATTTCTCTGTTATTATTATTTGTGTTGAGGATATCGTTAAAAAAAATATCTAATACTTTTTAAGAAAAATATATAATCTTGGGTTGTTAATAATGCAAAAAATTTACATTAACTCCTGGCTGAATACTAAAAAATCGGCTTTCGGGGTAATTCAAACTACGGATAAAGAGTTAAAACTTGATTTTTCAAAGGTAGACAGTGTTTGCCTTAATGACATAGAAAAACTTTTAGATTTACAAAGAATGGCTGTATTTAACGGTCTTAAGCTTACGGTAGAAAATATGCAGCCGCAAGTATCCAGACTTTTTGAACAAACAGGATTGTACAAACTTCTTTCATTTGGCAATCCGTCATTACATTCTATAAGAAAACGGCAGGGGCTTGCTTTTGACTAAAGAAACAAAACAACTTCCACAGCTTTATATTGTAGCAACACCTATAGGCAATCTGGCTGATTTAAGCCCTCGTGCAGCAGAAACGCTTAAAAATGTTGACCTGATTGCCTGTGAAGATTCCAGAACAAGCGCTAACCTTCTTAAAAATTACAACATAACAACAGGGCTTGTAAGTTATCATAAATTCAATGAAAAACAAAGAACAAAGGAATTTTTAAAACTTTTTGAAGAAGGCAAAAAAATTGCACTGATATCAGATGCAGGAACCCCTTGTATTTCTGACCCCGGAAGAATACTTGTTAAAGAGCTTTTTGACATAGGAATAAAAATCACCTCAATCCCGGGTTCATGTGCAATCACAACATTTTTATCTGTTATTCCCAGAGACACGGAAGAATTTGCGTTTGTTGGTTTTCTGCCGCGCGTAAAAAGCCAGCAGGCAAAAGTTTTTGAAAAATTCAAAAATATTGATACTGTTTTTTATGAATCACCTAACAGACTTTTAGAAACACTGGAATCTATTAAAGAATTACGCGGTGAAAGTGCAAAAGTTGCAGTAGGAAGAGAGCTGACCAAAATATTTGAAGAGACCAAGACAGGCTGTGTTTCTTGCATAATTGACTATTATAAAAATAATCCTCTTAAGGGAGAAATTGTCTGTATGCTTTATGCGGACACCGATACACAAGAAGATTCTTCAGATATCATCGAAAAAATAAAAAAATTAAAAAACCAAAACTACTCTGATAAAGATATTTCGGTTATATTAAGCACACTTTACGGTTTTAATAAAAATAAAGTATACAAATTGTCTTTAACATTATAAATTCTATATAACTTTATTCATTTTGGCGCTCAGCGGCAGTTGTAACAGCGCAAACTCTTGTATAATACAAATTTTATGAAAGTATTAAGTTTTTTAAACAAAAGTATAAATTTTTGCGTTTTACTATAAAGTTTTTGTGCACTTATGCCGATAATAATAATAAGGAAGCTAACAGGATACAGCCATGACTAAAGAAAATTACAATGAAACAGAAAAAAACGGAGTATCGGTCTTTTCAAGAAGTGCAGAGCTATTGGGCGAAGATCCGCTTGAGGAAATTTTTGCGCTCAACCTCGGTGATTTTTTAACAGAACACCTGATATCCGATGAACTTGCTCAAAAAATAAAACAGCACGATTCTAAAGACAAAGCAGAGAGTTTAAAAAAACAGTTAAAAGAATTGATTTCCATCTATTCTATTAACAACACTCTGAGTGTGCTCGGGTTTACCCACAAAGAGGATTATGTTATCTACAACTCTATTGCCAAAACAATTGTGCAAATGATTGACGCAAAGGAGTGTCATATATTCCTTTCAAATGAATATGCAACCGGTCTGGATAACGAATCTACAGGTATAGTGCTTGTCGGATCCTCTGCTAACCCTGATGAGATTATCGATTGTGACAATCCGGCTCTTATCAATATCTCAATGCATTACGGGTCAGAAAACACCGGTATAATTATGCTTTTGCCCAAAGAAAACAAAAACATTTCACCGGAATTTATAAAACTGATTGAAGTAACCTCTCGCCTTTTTGCGATATCCATGATTTTACAAAAACTTACGGATGAAACAGCCAAAACGCTGGAGGATACTTCTGTAACAAGCTCCGAACTTCAGCATTACCGTGCGGAATTAACCGCAGTAATCGGCGACCTTGGAACAGAACAGCAAAACTTTGTTGAAATGCTTGCAAAAGCTGTTGACGCAAAAAGCGAATACCACAACAATCATTCACAGCACGTGGCTGATATGGCAAAAATGTTGTGCGAATATCTCGGTTTGAACGAAAAAACCAAAGATTTGATTTATTATGCAGGACTTTTGCAGAATATCGGAAAGATTACCCTGCCTGAGGAACTGTTTAATAAAAAAGGAAAACTCTCAAAAGAAGATTGGGAAGCCCTGCAAAATCACCCCAATGTCGGTGTAAGCCTTCTTATGAGTATAAACTTCCTGTCCGAGGTTATACCCTATATCCACTATCATAAAGAACGCTGGGACGGACGCGGTGAGCCTGAAGGCTTACGCGGCTACAGTATTCCGCTGGGCTCAAGAATAATTGCTCTGGCTGACGCCTATTGCGCTTTAAGAGAAGACAGACCGTACAGAAAAGCTATGGACGAACAGGAAGCATTGCGAATAATAAAAGAAGAATCCGAAAGCAAATGGGATCCGGCTCTTGTTAATGCTCTTGAATGCATGCTTTCTAAATAATTCCCTGCCTGATTAAAAGAAGAGAAAACTAAAAAACAACTATGCTTAAAAAAATTTTAGTAATATTCCTTGTGTTAATACTTTGTGCACCGCTGTGCTCTTATGCTGCAGCCAAAAAGAAGGTCGGCTATGTGAACCTTACCTATGAAACCGACGACAATTTTGTTATAAAATCAAAACTTTATTACCCTAAACAAAAAGCTAAAGTATACCCGCTGGTTGTATTTTTACATTCTATAGGATATTCAAGCGATTATTGGGGTGATCTTGTACAAAATTTTGTCAATTCAGGAATTGCCGCACTGGTAATCGATTTGAGAGGACACGGTCAAAGCGTATACGATTCCGATTTCCGTATACGTTCCTGGCGATATTATTCGGAAAAACAATTTTCCGTCTACCCAAAAGATATTACAGATATTTTGAAATATCTGGCTAGCAATTACAAAGACATTTCTACAACAAAATACGCAATTGTCGGTGCAGATATTGGTGCAAATACGGCAGTGCTTGTCAGCGAAAAAATGTTGAACAAGCCTAAAGCCCTTGTTCTTATGTCACCGACAAGCAAATTTAAAGGGCTTTATATTCCTATTTCTATGACAAATCTCGGGAATATCCCTATAATGACCATTGCAAGTGCCAAAGACAACTATTCTAAAAAGGAAGCCGATACCTTGAAAAAATTTGCTCAAGATGAATATAACCTTAAAATCTATCCGCAAGGAGGGATGGGCATGCTTATGCTTAAAGCAAATCCGTCTATGAGCAAGGATATTGTTGACTGGGTTATTCCAAAACTCAAATAAAAAACTTCGTATATTAAATACAATACAATGCACAATGCATCTCTAATTTTTGTGTTAAATAAATACTGTTCAATTTCTTTACAAATTATTGTGTCAAAACCTTTAATATGAGAAAATTTTTACAAAGAGGTGTAATTATGCCAAAAAGATTACTGGTAGTTGATGATGATGATGAAATAAGAGAACTGCTTGAATTTGACCTTTCTCACAGCGGATATATTATAGATACTGCTTGTGACGGCTTGGACGGACTGAACAAAGCTGTTACCAACAATTATGATCTCGTTTTATTAGACGTTATGATGCCAAAGATGAACGGTTTTGACGTATGCAAAAACCTTAGAAAAGCAAAGCCTGACATCCCTGTTCTTTTGCTGACAGCGAAAGGTACAATAGGTGATAAAACGCAGGGCTTTGACTGCGGCGCTGATGATTATCTTGTAAAACCGTTTGACATACAGGAGGTTTTATTAAGGGTAAAAGCCTTGTTAAGAAGAAATTCCGACACAACTGTTACGGATTCGTCTTTTAAGCAGGAAATTCTAAAAATGGGGGATATTGAGCTTTTCCCCGAGTCTTTGGAAACCTCTGTAAACGGCAAAAAAATAAAGCTTACACCAACGGAATTTGAAATACTCTACTGTCTTATGCAGCATTTTAACGATTCTGTATCTTTAGCTGTGCTTTTAGACGAGGTCTGGGGCTATGATTCCGACGAAGATGTCAGGATGGTAAGGGTTCACGTAGGCGGATTGCGCCAGAAAATTGAAGAGGATACCAAAAATCCAAAATACCTTCATACTGTGACAAACGTTGGCTATAAACTCACTCCGATAAGCGATACAGAAGATTAATCAAATGAAAAAAATCCGTGATATAAAAAGGCTCAAAATTGTAGAACAAATTATTCTTGTTCTGCTTCTTGCCGTAATTACACCGACTATTGTTACAACTGTTATTGTAAATAACATCAACCAGCACGCGGTAAGAAACGAGCTGCAATATTCCGCCCTGAGTATATCAGAGTCAATTGCATCTAATATAGAAACTTTTACGCGTTCAGGCGAGGATGAGCTTAACCAGATTGTGCTGGCATTAAGGCATATTCCTTACAAAAAAGCAAAATCAGCTTATTTAAAAGACCTTTTTATAAATTCAAAACTTATATCGGAACTTAAAATTATAAACAAAAAGGACAAAGAAAAATATCTCAGGTGGGAAGAATATTCCAACTATGACAAACAAAAGCAGGAAATACAAATTCTAAAAAAAATAAATGAAGACGAAGCGATCCTCGCAACAATCGACATACAATCATTTAAAGACCAGATATTTAATATATACAAAAAAGACGACAGACAGATTTATGTTCTGGGCAATAATAACATACTGATTGCCGCACATAATTACAACAAAAAAGATTTTGACAGGGTGACATATGCTCTGCCCAAAAAGCTTGTACAAAACAAGGCTCAGTTGTTCGGCAAGGTAAAAAACCAGCCGCTTGCCTATTTCAAACTTAAAGAGCCGGAACTTATTATTATCGTTAACACTACCCACCACATAACAAAAACAACAATAAACACGGCAAGGTATAAAATTATACTTGCTTTGTGTGTTTCTGCATTATTTATTATTTTTATTGTCGGAATATACACGTCATATTTGTATATAAACATAAGACAGCTTTTTAAAGGTATTATTGCCCTGTCAAAAGGGAATTACAACAGAAAAATAAGAATGCTTTCCAATATTTTTACCCCGTATGAGATTATATTTCTTGCTACTGAGTTTAACAAAATGGCGGATGAGATTAACACAACCTACAGAAAACTTAAACGCTCAAACAAAGAACTTAAAAAGCTCGATGAATTCCGCTCAAATTTAATTGACACTGTGAGCCATGAATTCCGAACCCCGTTAACAAGCATAAAGGGGTACACATCAAGACTTTTGAGACAGGATATAGAGCTTGATGAAGAAACAATTCAAAAATCTTTAAAAATAATAAAAAATCAGTCTGAGAGATTAAGCAGAATGGTCGAAGATTTACTCGTCATACCTGATATTGAGGGTTCAAAACTGAATCTCATTATTGACAGTGTTAACCTTTACGACACGATTAATGATGCCATACTCTCTACAAAACATAAGGCGCAAAGAGAAGTTATCGTTGATATTGATGAGAATTTTCCGGATGTTTGGGCGGACAACGACAGGTTAGAACAGGTATTTATTAACCTTATTGACAACGCTTTTAAATATTCCTACGAAGATACGCCAATACGGATTGATGTTAAACAGATGAAAAATCACGCTGTTATTAAAGTTTCAAACTCCTCAGATTACATTGCGCCTGACAAACTCAACAAACTTTTTGGCAAATTTATAAGAATTGATGACAAAACAACAAGGACTACACGAGGTACCGGATTAGGGCTGTTTATTGTAAAAGGTCTTGTGCTTGCAATGAACGGGTCTATTGAGCTGGAATCAACAAAAGATAATATTTTCAGTGTTATTATAAAATTGCCGTTAAAAGAGCAGATTATACAAAAATGATATTCACCATAACAGAATCAAAATTTTCTGTACGACCCGAGAATTTTTATATAGTTTGTGTTCAGTTTAATTAAATCCAGTACTTTTTGAGAAGGTTCATCCGTAATATGACCTTCAAAATCCACAAAAAATACATATTCCCCGAGATTCTTTTTAGAAGGTCTGGAATCAATATAAGAAAGATTTATGTTGAGTGCGTCAAAAACATTCAAAACTTTAACAAGCGCACCGGGCTGATTTTTTGTTGCAAAGGCAATGCTTGTTTTATCGCTGTCTGTTGCGGTAGTACTGCAGCGGGAAAGCATTATAAAGCGGGTTTTGTTATCCGGCTCGTCATTTATATTTTTTGCCAGAATATTCAGTTTAAAAAGTTCCGCTGTTCTTTTATTTGCAATTGCCGCGTAAGATTCGTCAAGGTCAACAAGCTCCTGTGCAGCTTTGCTTGTTGAGGCTTTTTCAATCTGCTGCGTATCGGAATCAAAATGTCTGCTGATAAAACTCTGGCACTGGGCAAGCGCCTGCGGGTGGGAGATAATTTTCTTTATCTTTTTTATGTCCTTTGCTTTTGAAACAAGGCAGTGATGTATGGGAATTACTGTCTCGGCACATATTTTGACATTAGAATCTTTCAAACTCAACAGATTATCGAGTGTTTCTCTTACCATTCCCTCTATAGAATTTTCTATAGGGATAATACCCGCCGCATTATGGTTTTTATCCACATATTCAATAATTTTTTTTACTGTGGCAAACGGAATCTGCTCAATATTTTTTTGCGCAAGAATTGTTAAAAACTGATTTTTGGCAATCTCGCTGTATGTACCTATTGGACCTAAAAACAAAAGCTGTTTAATTTCTTCATTTATCTCAATCATTTTGCCCTGCGCCGTTTATCTGGTAGAATAACATATTATATTGTACAAAATTGTCTGAAAATTGACAAATTGTACACAAGCACAATAAAAGACTTACGGGAAAAGGTATGGAAACAAACATTAAATTTGGTACAGACGGATGGAGAGCCGTAACAGGCAAAGATTTTAACAAAGAAAATGTGGAAATTGTTACAAAAGCAATTGCGCAGTATATTCTTGAACAAGACGGAATAAATAAACCCGTTATTATAGGCTATGACCCGAGAAACATGGCTAAAGAATTTGCACAATTTTCAGCAGAAATTTTATCAAACGAAGGCTTTAAAGTTACTGTGTCTTCAGAAGTTGTTCCAACACCTGTGCTTGCGTTTAACGCACAGTACAGAAACGCAGATGCACTGATGTTTACAGCGTCGCACAATCCGCCGGAATATCTCGGAATAAAATATATCCCTGATTACGCAGGGCCGGCCACAACAAAAATTACCAATGCAATAATGGAAAACATTAAAAATATTGATTCCATTGTGTTTAAATCCTTGCAAAAACCGGAAATTCAATACGAATCCTTCAAAGAACCTTATTTTAAACATATTGAATCAATCATTAATTTTGAAAAGATTAAAGAATACTTTACCCGTGAAGATGATGACGGAGAGATAATTTATGACGGTCTTTACAGCGCAAGCATAGGTTATTTTGATGAACTTTTAAAAAGAAACGGTATAAGCTGCGAAACCCTTCATATGCACCACGACCCGAACTTTGGCGGGGGCATGCCCGAGCCGAAAGCTAAATATCTGTCGGAATTAATTGACTTAATCGCCCGCAGAACCAGTGCAATCGGTCTCAGCAATGATGGCGACGGAGACAGATTCGGTGTAATCAACGAAAAAGCAGAATTTGTTACCCCTAACGAAATTATAGCTCTGCTATTGGGGCACTTAATTAACAACAAAAACTATACAGGCAGACTGGTTAAAACCGTCGGCGCCAGCCAAATGCTTGATATCATTGCTGACTACTACAATGTAGAGGTCATAGAGACCCCTGTCGGATTTAAATGGGTAGGTGCTGCAATGCGTGAATATGATGTTATAATCGGCGGCGAAGAATCCGGAGGACTCAGCATAAAAGGTCATATTCCGGAAAAAGACGGCATCCTGGCAGATTTGCTGGTATTAGAAATGCTTGCTTATGAAAACAAATCTCTGTGGGAATTACAGGAGGACTTAAGACAAATTGCAGGTTGTACTTTTGTAAACGAACGGGTAGATTTAAAACTTACGGATAACACTCAGCTTGAAATTTTAATGAATAAATACGGTGAACTTGACAAAATAGCAGGGTTCTCAATTAAAGACAAAGACGACAAAGACGGTATAAAATACTATCTTGATGATGACAGAACCTGGATTCTCATACGTCCAAGCGGAACAGAACCATTGTTAAGAATTTATTTTGAGTCGGATTCCAAAGAAAAAATTGAAAAATTAAAGGAATTTTTTGCATGACAAATGATTTGAAAGCCTGCTCGCTAATTGACAACAGACATAGCATAACTGTATTTGTTCTAATGTTTACGGCTATTTTTATAGTAAGCGGTACTGCTGCACTATACATAAAAGAGGCAATTTGGGGTTTTGGTATATTAATTTTTCTTGTCAGTTTGATAGTAGTTTCAACTGTTCGTTCGATAAATAAAACTTTGCCAAGATTTATTGGTGCGGGTAATGATTCCTTAAAGATAGTTTACTGGGACAAAAAAGAAAAAATTGTGCCATTTGAAGATATTACACAATTTATTGTTGACGGCTTTGTAGGAAAATCCGTACAAACGATTATAACTATAAAAACCAAAGATGATGTGATTAAAGCAGAGATAGAACTTTTTGACAGTGCAGTTGATATTATTGCTTGTTTAAAAGACAAAATTGATATTGCGTATAAAAATAAAGCGCTTGAAAACATGTTAAAAAACAATATAATTGAGCCTTGGCGGAAAAAATTCCGTCTTGCTTTTGCATATTTTTGGGTGGCTGTATTCTGGGCAATAGCTATAACATTTTGTTTTAACATGCCGGCAATGGTGCATTAATTGTTGTTATTTTCTTTTATAAATATTTTGATTTTATTTATATTTCTTAATATAATAAAAATGCATCTATAATAGCAGAGGGGATTTTTATGACAGACGAACAATCGGGATTAAGAAAATTAACAACACTACAGCTTTTAAACTTCTGTCTGGGATTTTTTGGCTTGCAGTTTGCATGGCAGATGAGAATAATTTTGTCAGGGCCGGTAACAGAGGGACTTGGAGCTTCGCCTTTTATTTTTGGATTAATATGGCTTGCAGGACCTGTTACGGGAATGGTTGTTCAGCCTATTATAGGTGCAATGAGCGACAATACTCACACTGTATTTGGCAGACGACGCCCGTATCTTATGCTGGGTGCAATACTGGCAGCAATTGCACTATGGGCATTTCCTAATTCCGAGGGAATTGCTAATATAACTGCCGGAAAACTACATTTTGCCGTTCCAGAATTCGGCGGTTTGATTGTTGCTGCAATAATGATATGGATTATAGATGCTTGTGTAAATGCAGCGCAGGGGCCTTACAGAGCACTCATCCCCGATAATATTGTACCCGAGCAGCATTCAATAGCAAATTCTTATTTAAGTTTTGCTATAGGTCTGGGGTCTGTAATTGCAGCCGGTACCGCTCCTTTTTTAAATTGGGCTTTTGGTTATCAAATGTCGATAGAAGCCCAGTTCATCATGGCTGCACTTGCTTTTTCTCTGGGGATGACGTGGACATGTATAACTTTTAAAGAAAGAAAATTTGAACCTGCCGGCGAAAATGCGCAAAATACTGAAAAAAAACCTACTTTTGTTGATAATTTTAAAACATTTTTACAATCTTCACCCGAAGTTTATAAAATCTGTATGATGCAATTTTTTACCTGGATAGGCGTTATGTGTATGTTTATTTTCTTTACACAGTTTTCTATCCATACGGTATTTAATGTTCCGGATTTGACAAGTGTATCAGATGATTTAATTTTAGCTTACGAAACAGCTACTGCTGATGCAACAAATTTTTCTTCAATATGTTTTGCTGTACTCAACCTTGTGTGCTTTTTGGTTTCTATTCCAATAGGTATTTTATCTACAAAATTCGGCAACAAAAAAGTACATGCAATTGCACTGTTAACAATGACGGTTTCATATTTGTTAATGGCAATCACAAAAAATCCAAAAGCAATTATGCTTTTAATGGGGATTGCCGGCATCGGGTGGTCGAGTATACTGGCTTTGCCTTTTGCAATGCTTTCTGAATATATAAAAAAAGGTTCAGAAGGGGCTGTTATGGGAATATTTAATATATTTATCGCCGGTCCGCAGGTTCTTGTGTGTACACTTGTTGCCTGGTTTATTTCAAAATGCGAATTTAAACTTCCGGACGGTTTAATAAATTACCACTGGGAATACTCTTTTTACGTAGGTGCAATTGTACTCTTTGCAGCACTTGTAATAACCAACCTGATAAAAGAAAGAAAAATTGACTAATAAAACCGGTAAAATGATTTTTTAGCCTAAACGCTTGCTTATCGATTCAATACTGTGAGCAAGAGAATTGTTTGTATTCAATTCCTCCTTGACTTTGTCATAAGAATACAGAATCGTTGTGTGTTTTTTATCAAAAAAGTCTCCTATAGCCGGCAGGCTCTGTTTTGTAAGCTCTCTGCAAAGATAAATAGCAACCTGTCTGGCTTCTGCTATTTTTGCACTGCGGCTTGAACCTTTTATGTCTTTTGAAGAAACATTGTAATAAGACGCAACCTCATCAACAATGCCGTCAAAAGTATATGAATTTTCTTTTTCTTCGTAGTTTATAATTTTTTTGACATTTTCAATTGTCAGCGGAGTTTCATTTATACTTGCATAGGCTGTCACACGGTTAAACGCGCCCTCAAGCTCTCTTATGTTGCTGGCATAAACAGTAGCAAGAAATTCTATAATATTATTCGGAACATCAATATTAGAGTCTTTAGCAAGATTAGACAAAATCGCCATTCTGGTTTCAATATCAGGCGGTTGAATATCAGCCATTAACCCCCATTCAAAACGGCTTATAAGTCTGTCCGAAAGAGAAGGTATTTCCTTTGGGGTTCTGTCTGACGTAAGCACAATCTGTTTGCCTGCACTATGAAGTGTGTTGAAGGTATTGAAAACCTCCTCTTCTGTTCTTGTTTTACCTGCAATAAGCTGTATATCATCAATTAAAAGGACGTCAACCTCTCTGTATTTTTTCCGGAATTTGTTCATGTTTTTGGTTTTTTCATCGCCTCTGGCAAGAGCATTGACAACATCATTAACAAATTCTTCAGCTGTAATAAAAAGCACTTTTAATTGAGGACTGTTTTTTATTACAAAATGACCGATAGCTTGCATAATATGCGTTTTACCAAGCCCCGGCCCTCCGTAAATATACAACGGATTATACTTTTCTCCGGGTTTTTGTGCAACAGTTTGGGCTGCGACATAGGCAAGTTTGTTGTTTGAACCAACTACAAAATTTTCAAACTTGTATTTTAAATTTAAGTTAGACGACTGCATCTGTGTCAGGCTGTCATATTTTGGCTTTTGTTGTTGTTCTGTTGTTGCTGCAGCAGCTACACGTGCTTTTGATTTTTTTTCTATCTTCTTTTGCAATTCTTCATCAAAAACAATCTTTATCTCAAGATTTTTGTTTAGCACTGATTTTACCGCATCGGATATTTGATTATAGTGATTACCTCTTAAAAGATTTACGGCAAAAGCCTGACCTGTATGGATAACAAAACAATTATCGTCATAGTATTGCGGCTCTAAAGGTAAAATCCATGTTGCAAAAGTAGATTCGGATATTTGTTTTTCCAAAATATCCAAAACCGCATTCCAAACTTCGATAATATTTTCCTGACTCATAATACTTAATTCTACATCAAAATAATGTGAAGTCGCAAAATTAACGGCAAAGTCTTAAGTTTCTTAACGGTATTTCACCAAAATCAGCATAATTCCGTCTTGGCATTTTTACTTCTATTTCTACACTATCAAGTTTCAACATTTCAATCTGCTCTTTAATCATTCTGTCTTTAACAAACCATCTGATTCTGCCGCGGCAGTATTTTGCAAAATGATAAGTAGATGCCAGTACACATACTTTGAGTGCGTCTATCGCATTTAACCCTGAAATATCAATGCTCAAAAAAGGACAATCGTTGTTAGCTATATAATGTTTTGTTTCATTAACTGCTTCAAAAACATCAGTTTGGTAATTTCCAATTTTTAAAAAAACTTCTTGTCCGTACAAAGATTCCGTCATAAATTTTAATCTATCCGTATATATTCTGTTTAAAATTAATGCTCACATTTAAAATAACGGGCAAATTTTAAAAAAATTAAACTAAAAAATAAAAAACTACATCTTTTGTATGAGACAACCCCTGATTATCTTCCAAAAGCCTGCAAAATAACGATTATCTTAGCAGCGTGTTTATAATATAAAAATATTTAAGTTTGGTAAAGAATTCGATAAATAAACCAAAATAGGCTATGATTTAATTGGGAAAGAATATAAAAAAACGAAAAATGAACCTGGGAGCATTAGCAAGTTTTTTAAAGAATAACGATATTATCATGGCAATAGGCATTGTCGTAATTGTTGCTATGATGATTATTCCGCTGCCGCCAATGCTTTTGGACATTCTTTTGACTTTAAATATATCTCTTTCCGTAATAATTTTGCTGGTATGCCTGTTTATAAAAGAGCCTTTGGAGTATTCTTCTTTCCCGATAATACTTCTTGTTGCCACAATTTTTCGTTTAGGATTAAACGTAAGTTCCACAAGGCTTATTCTTTTACATGGCGCGGCCGGTGAAGTTATTAACTCTTTCGGACAATTTGTTGTCGGCGGCAACTATATTGTCGGGTTCATAATATTTATCCTGCTTGTTGTAATTAACTTTATGGTAATCACAGGCGGTGCAACAAGGGTTGCCGAAGTATCCGCAAGGTTTACATTAGACAGCATGCCTGGCAAACAGCTTTCTATTGACGCAGATTTAAACTCCGGACTGATTAACGAGGATCAGGCAAAACAAAGAAGACGCAAACTCGAAAGAGAAGCTGATTTCTACGGTACTATGGATGGTGCCTCAAAATTTGTAAAAGGCGACGCAACAGCGGGTATTATCATAACCGTTGTCAATATTTTTGCAGGCATTATTATCGGTCTGTGGCAAATGAAAATGGATATCATGACCGCATTAAACACCTTTACCATCCTTACTGTCGGCGACGGTCTTGTTTCACAGCTGCCGGCTTTGTTGATATCCTTCTCCACCGGTTTGATTGTTTCCCGTGCAAGCGGTCAGGACGATTCTTTAAGCGACGACATCAAAAAAGAAATGTTCTCTAACCCTATTGTGCTGGCGATTGTTTCCGTACTTCTGTTTTTACTCGGTATGGTTCCTGGTATGCCGACACTTCCGTTTATGTGTGTGGCTGTCGGTCTCGGCTGGCTTGCATACAGCAAGAATAAAGCTCTTACAGCAAAAAAAGCAGAAGAAGAAAAAGCAAGAGAAGAAGCCCAAAAGCAAGAAGGCAAAGCAGGAAAAATTAACAAGAAAAAGAAAAAAGCTACAAGAGAAAGTGTCATGGAGCTTTTGAATGTAGAAACAATCGAGATGGAAATAGGCTACAGACTTGTTCCGCTGCTGGATGTTGAACAGGGCGGAGATTTGCTTGAGCGTATTGCCCAGATTAGACGACAAACAGCACTTGATTTAGGTATTGTTTTGCCTTCTATCAGAGTCAGAGACAACTTGCAGCTTCCGCCAAATAATTATCAAATTAAATTAAAAGGAGTACCTGTAGAATCCGGTGAAGTTTACCCTGACAGAAGTCTTGCCATGAACGCAGGCGGTTCGGGCAACGATTTAGGCTTAAACGGTATCAGTGCAATTGAACCGGCTTTTGGTCTTCCTGCTTTATGGCTGGATGAAAAGGATAAAGAAATTGCCGAAAATGCAGGCTATACTGTAGTAAGCCCATCTGCTGTTATTTCTACCCACCTGACAGAGGTTATTAAAAAGAATGCGGCGGAAATAGTTTCACGCTCAGATATTCAGCAGCTTATTGACAACCTTAAAAAAGAAGTTTCCGAAGACTATGTTGCGGATTTGATGAAAGATTTGACAGTTGCAGAAATTCAACAGATTATAGTTAACCTGTTAAAAGAAAGAGTTTCCGTAAGGGATTTAAAAACGATATTAGAGGTGTTAAGCTTGCAATCACGTGTCAGCAAAAATGCTGATTACCTGACAGAACAGGTAAGACAGGCGCTTTCTCGCAGTATTTGCAAACAAAATCTTGCCGATACCGGCGAACTGCTTGCCGTTACGCTTGCACCTGATGTTGAAAACACAATAGCTCAAGGGGTAGGGCCTGACGGCTCAAGCCTTACTCTTGACCCTGATTTTACAAGGAGAATGCTCGACAACCTTAACCTTGAACTTGAACGTGCAATTTCTTCTTCCGGAAACCAGCCCGTACTTTTATGTTCTTCTCCGATAAGACTGCCTTTCAGAAGGTTGATAGAAAGAACTTATCCACAAATTGCTGTTATGTCGTATAATGAAATAAGCAATAATATTAAGGCAAAATCAATAGGTGTAATAAGGGTTACGCCGGCAAAAGTTTAAATTCATAAGGATAGTTTAAGCAATGAAAAAGTTATTAAAAAAACATCAACAAATATACTTTGTTCCGCAAGATATTAAAGGAGCTTTTGCAGCAGAAATAAAAAATGTTACAACAAAAGATATAGATGTAAACATATCTGATAACGATGCTGCTTATTACAAAACTCAAGATGTGATTGAAACTTTTGCCATAGTAGATGACGGTATGCTCTATTTTAAAGCTGTTGTGCAAGATATTGATACGGAAAATAACATTCTTAAAGTCAGTTATGATAACGAGAAATGTGAACTTTTACAGCGAAGAGAGTATACAAGAGTTGATTTTGAAAAAGAATTTACTCTTACAAACGGCGATAAAGATTGCGTGTGCAAATGTATTGATATTTGCGCCGGCGGCATGAAATTTGCCACATCAGAGCTGTTAAATACAACACAGGACTATAAGATAGAGTTTACTCTTGAATCAACAATACCTGTTCAGTGCTATTTTAAACCCATAAGGGTTTTGCCGCAAAAGGGGACAAAACAAAAAAATATTGTGTCCGGACGATTTATTGCGCTAAAAAATATTGATAAAATAGCGATTGTTCAGTTTTGTTTTAAAAAGAGTATGGAAAGTACGAATAAATAAGATTTATGGCGGTATTCAAAGGTGTAAATTATGCAAAAAGATTCTGCGGCATGTTAGCCAGTCTAACAACTTTTGTATGCGCTTTTATAATTTTTATAAGGTCTGCAGAAATCACGCTTGATGTACTTTTGTATGCTTTATCAATAATCGTACCGGCAGCGATAATCACAGGCGGTTTAGGTTATTATATAGGCAAAATTTTTGATTCCACAAGAAGGGGCAAAAAACTCAAAAAATATATAAAATAAAAATACAGGTTTTAAACATGAATAATTCAATGAAAAAATTCAGAACAAAATTAAGCACTCAATTTGCGGCATTCACAACAATGCTGATAGCGATTACGGTATTTTGTATAGCGTGGTATTCTATTGCCACTGTAAATAATCTTGCTACCCAAATAACGGCACAATCAAAAGATTTGAATGATTCTATTTCTATAACTTTGTTCCAGACCCTTGGCGCATTAATCGGGCAAAATGATAACATGCGCCGTTTTAAGATTTCCGCCCAGGACATGGTAAACAGCAATATTGTTGCCATGGTGGTTGTCAAAGACGGAGCAACTAACAAAGTACTGTTTCAAACCAACCCGAGTGAAAAATTGAGAGAACTTTTTAAAGAAAATAACATCTCTGATAAGTCTATAAAACGAAAAGGGAATGCAGGAGAAACAATATACAACCAATCAATAGCTAAAGACGGAAAAATCATTGAACTCGGTTTTTATAACGAGCCGATAACAAAAATCTATCTTGATATGCTGCGTGATAACATGCTGGCAATGGTGTTTATATTTATATTCTTAGGATTTTTCCTTTCAAATTTAATTGCCGGTATTTTGATTAAACCCATAAATATTCTTATAAAAAGTTTGGGTGACTTTGCAAAAGGGAATTTCTCCCATCGTATTGAAGAAACAAACTATCTTGAAATAAACCGCCTAATCCGTTCATATAACGAAATGGCTGAATCTCTTGAAAAACTTTACCAATCTTTGGAGCAACAGGTTAAAGACAGAACAAAAGAGTTGGAAGCCGCTTATTCGGAATTAAAAAGCACCCAGGCTATGATGGTTCATTCGGAAAAAATGAAATCCTTAGGCGAACTTGTTGCAGGTATTACCCACGAAATCAACAACCCTGTCAATTTTATATACGGAAACCTCATCCACCTGAAAAACTATACCGCAGATTTGATGTCGGTTATTGATACATATACTGAATTTGATACTGATTTAAGCGAAGAACACAAACAAAAGATAAAAGAACTTAAAGAAGAAATTGACCTTGAATTTTTAAAAGAAGATTTGCCTGAACTTATCAGAAGCTGTCAGGAGGGTACAGAGAGGACAAAAAATATCATTCTTGATTTAAAGAATTTCTCCCGTCTTGAAGAAGCTGTTATAAATAACGTAGATTTGCCAAAAGAAATAGATACTACATTAAATATCTTGCATAACAAATTTAAAAATAAAATTACTGTACATAAAGAATATCAGGAAAATATGCCCCACGTTGAAGCATACGGAGGACAGCTCAATCAGGTGTTTATGAATATCCTTGACAACGCTGCTTTTGCTATTCAGGATAAAGGGGATGTGTGGATAAGATTAAAATCAGACGGGAACAATGCTATAATAGAATTCGAAGACAACGGCTGCGGAATGAGTGAAGAAACCCGCAAAAAAGTCTTTGACCCGTTTTTTACAACAAAAGAAGTCGGACAGGGTACGGGGCTTGGTATGGCTATAAGCTATAAGGTCATTAAAAACCACAAAGGCAACATTGACCTTGTCTCAGAAGAAGGTAAAGGCTCAAAATTTATTATTACAATGCCTTTAAAAATGGAACACAGTGCACAGTAAAAAAACAACTTGATAAACGGACAGACAAATGGATAAAAATGATAAATACTCAATATTGCTGGTAGATGACGAGGAAGACAACCTTGCTTTGTTATACAGAACGCTAAGAGGGCCTTATAATCTTGAGAAAACAACCTCCCCTCTGAGAGCGCTTGAACTCCTTGATGAAAAAGAGTTTGAACTTGTTATTTCAGACCACAAAATGCCGGAGATGGACGGGGTCGAGTTTTTAAAACGTGTGCAGCTCAAACACCCCGCTGTTATGAGAATACTTTTAACTGCATATTCCGATGCAAACATTCTTGTCGATGCTATTAATTACGCAAAAATATACCGTTATATCAAAAAACCGTATAACCCTGAAGAATTGCAATTAATAGTGTCTGCTGCTTTAGAATACTATCAGCTTAAATATGACAACGACCAGCTTATCAAAGATTTAAAAGAGCTGTTCTCCGGTACCATAAAAGCAATTATGGAAGCACTTGATGCCAAAGACTCTTATACCTCGGGCCGCAGCAGAAGAATTACATACTATTCAATACAAATAGCAAAACAACTGGGCTTGAGCTCTATTGATATAGGAAAAATAGAACTTGCCGGCATGCTGCACGATATCGGAATGATTGGTGTTTCTGATGATATTTTATACAAAATAGACGCCCTGACCCAGGAGGAATACGACGAAATTAAAAAACATATTACATACAGTGTAAAAATCCTTGAAGATATAAAACAGCTTAAAGATGTTGTAGAAATAATCAAATTTCATCACGAAAAATATGACGGCAGCGGATACCCCTATGGCATAAAAGGTGAAGAAATACCTATGGGCTCCAGAATTATCGCCATAGCTGACGCTTTTGACAGCATAATTTCAAACAGAATTTACAGAAATAAAGTTGAACTGACAGAAGCTCTCTCAAAAATAAAAGAAGCCTCCGGCACCCAATTTGACCCTGTTGTTGTTAAAGCCTTTGAAGAGTGCTTTGATAATATAATTACAGTTGTTAAAGAAGACATATCTTTGAATACAAACAATTAAAGAATTTATTCCTCCCCGGCTTGCACGTAAAGTAAATGTCAAATCCAACTTAGACAAATTATTATTAAACTTTTTGATAATGTTTTTTGACCATCTTCTTTATATCATAAAGTATAAAGGAGCTAAAATGCGAGAAAATCTTCTGAACAGGAAAGATAATAATTTTAAAGCCGCTGAAAAATATGCGCTCAAGTATTTCAATGACCTGCAAAAACATTTTTTACTATCTGATGTGCAAATGATTGGGATAATAAAAACTTCTTTAAACAACTTTAAAAATAGAGAGAATAAAAAAAAATGGTGGCAATTTTTCTAAAAAAATCATATTATAGTAATAGTTTATTAATAATATGAAATGAAAACAATTATGTCAGAAGAAAGAAGAACAATAGAAGTTGATACCCAATTTCTGGAAGATTTATACGGTCTTGTAGGAAAAATTCCGCCGGGTGAAAAGAATATAAATCTGGATTTATTAAAAGATTTGCTGCTTGATATTAAACGTAAAATGGAGCAGGTTAAAACAAACGATTCTGCCCCTCAGGAAACTGCTGCTAAACCCCAAAAAATTGAAATGCATTCGTACCAGAATGAAGAATTTGATGAAAACAAAAAAGCAGTATTAATTGTTGATGATTTAGGGGTAATTACCTATCAGCTCGGGGTAATGTTCAGAAACCTCGGCTATGATGTAACTATTGCAAAAGAAATATATGACGCAATCAATAAATTCAAAAAAAGAGAATACAAAATGGTTGTCATGGATTTGTTTATCCCTACAGACAGAGAAGGTTTTCTCTTGTTGGATGAACTTGTTAAACTGTCTAAAATGGCAGAAAGTTCAACAATCATTGGTGTAATGACGGCTTCCTCAAAAAAAGAACACCGACAGTTGTGCTTGAAAAAAGGTGCTGATTTTTATATTGAAAAAATTGACGATTGGCAAAGTGAACTCGTTGAATACTGCGAAAAAGGCTAACTTGCCCTTATCACAGGTATTTGTGTTCAATACATATTATGCGCATTTGCGTTTATTTTGTTATGCCTTATGACTTTTTATGACTGGTGTATTTTCCTTTTCAAATTGCGTTTGAGTTTGTTAAAATCACCCAGTTTGGTTAAAACATCATCTCTTGTTTTTTCAACTGTTGCTCTGAAATTTTTCAAAGTAAACAGAGTTTGTTCAAAATCAAAAGGTTGTTTTTCGCTGACAAAATTATGACGTCCAATTCTCAGGTTTGAGTTAACAAAAAAATTGTATTTATCGTCGCTGGATATGTTTATTGTCATTTCCTTGGTTTTTCTGAACTTATCAATAAAACGTTGAAACGGTGTTTTTACGTTTTGTGCGGTAATCCGGTCTTTGTTTACAGAATTTCTAACTGATTCAAACATTAAACAAGCCAGATCATCACCGTATTTTATTGCACAATTTCTTCTTGCAAGTTTTGTTATATACACCTGTGTCGGCTTGTACATAAGTCTTAAAATACTCATTTTGTTCCCTTATTAATTGTAATAATTTTTTAGACACCTAAATATAACATATATGCAATATTTTTTTTGTTACTTTATTAAATTATGTTTACAAATAATTTCATATAGTCAACTGACCCCGATAACTTATTGAACCGGTGCATAAAACAAGTTCAACCGTCATATTATAACCATGGCACCGGCAACAAGTGCATGGGGTCACTTGCGTAAACCTGATGACTTATGCGACCTCGCTACCTCTCATAAATATGCCGCCGGCATATTTATCCGGCAGAGTGTGTACCACTTTTAGCCTGAGATAAGAACTCTGTTCAAAACGATTGAGTATCGTTTTGAATAGAGACTCTGCCGAATAAAAGCAACTAAATGTTGCTTTTATGAGAGGGGCTAAGAGAAAAACGAAGTTTTTCCGTGCCGTATAAAAATTACGAGCCATACATATCAGGATG
>CALUQS010000041.1 GCA_944322975.1 Candidatus Gastranaerophilales bacterium | reverse complement strand
CTGTCTTGAATTTCCTTCACGCTCGACACTGTCGTTCGCTGCGACACCATTGTCAATTTTTATACGGCACGGAGAAACTTCGTTTCTCACTTAGCCCCTCTCATAAAAGCAACATTTAGTTGCTTTTATTCGGCAGAGTCTCTATTCAAAACGATACTCAATCGTTTTGAACAGAGTTCTTGCTCCCCTCAGTGGCGAGGGGGTATTTAAGCTTTGCCCAACCTGCGATTCTAACAACGTAGAACACGACTGAGATTTGGGGTTTTGTAAATTTTTCTTAAATTTTTTATAAACTCATACATTACATCAGCAAAAAATTATACTTTTCTTTTTATACCAACTATAAAAAGGAGATATTAAATTGGCTATTATAAGTTTTGGCTCTACATACAGGATTCCGGTAACTCAAGCAGGAGTAAATTCCTCTAAAAAAGAAAAATTGAAAACACTTATAGAATCATACCCGAATGGCAGTATCGGTAAATCAAAAACAGGTTATGCAAGAGTTTCGGTGCCTGAGGAACTTGACAATTCATTTGAAGCCAAACTAAAGGGCCTGGGCTACAGAGTCTTTCAAAAGTTTGATGCTCACGATTTGTCAAAAGACGATATGGACAAGTTTATAAAAGAAAAATTAGACACACGCGATTATAGCCAGAAGGGGAAAAATAAAAAAAGATTATCACGTGATTTAAAAGAAAAAAGCCGTTACGAAAGACGTTTTACCCCGCCCAAAGAAAAAACATCCCCTGTGCAGGTCGATTCTGCTCAACAGCCTGAGGTTCAATTTGATACAAACAAAGAACAGGTTTCCAAACAACTGAATAACAAAGCTGCGCAAAATAACACGGATTCGTTTGATACAGCAGATTTTCAAGAGAAAATACGTGAAAAAGAGAACACCATAAGACAATCAAACGATTATATCAGGATAAAAAATCTTTACGGTGAAGAATTTGCCGATGCTTTGTATTTTGGCATAGACAAGTAATTTCCTATTATAAAGCGGTTAAAAATTTTAGCAAATCATTTCTTTCTTTCCGCCGGTCATATAGAGATCTTCGAGTTCTGATTTTTTGCTTGTATTTGTTGAGCTTGCTTTTGAAAGAATGTTTAATGTATCGTCTTTTAAATTAAATATTTTGCTCTGTCTTGTAATTTTCATTGCTTCTGCCGGTGAATAGT
The DNA here is from genome assembly GCA_944322975.1 of Candidatus Gastranaerophilales bacterium. GTDB lineage: Bacteria > Cyanobacteriota > Vampirovibrionia > Gastranaerophilales > Gastranaerophilaceae > Limenecus. The sequence continues at coordinate 20,311 of CALUQS010000041.1, read as the reverse complement.
TCTGCAAGGCTTGCAGCATTACATCCGTACTTGTTGCATCTGTGCATAATTTTACAATATCTGCGATTTCGTTTACGCTTAATGACCCGCCGGCTTTTTTGATTTTTGTAATAAGATACGGATCTTCTACGAGTGCGTTAATAATCACTTGATTTCCGTTATACTGTTTCATCAATTCGATAAAACCGGGGTCTTTTTCTATTGCATTTAATACTTTTTCAGCAGATGCACCGTATTTTTTAGTAAGAGCGTTCAAAACAGTGCTTCTTTCATAGACCTGTCCGTTTATAACAGTTGCCTCTTGAATTGTCTCCGTATCAGCATACGCTGCTGTAGAAATATTTATAATATTGGGATTTAAATTTGAGGTATATGTTTTTGACACAACCTGCGCTCTGTTAAAGGTATTTTCTATAGGAGTTGTTACATTTTGATTTGATGCTGATTTGTTTTCAGGTTGTGTATTTTGTATGCTTTCCTGTCTATATGTCTGTTGAGCGCCTGCTTCATTTTCCCGGGCTTGTTGGTTTACAACCGGTTGATTATTTGATTTTTTTATATTATCTGCCATAGACCGGGCTATTTCTCTTATTTGAGAATTTGGCAGGTTGTTTTTTATAGCATCAATAACCTGAGGTTTTATTTCAGGATGTTCTGTTACATTGTGTGTAATGCTGATAATATCGTTTCCGCTCAGCTCTGGATGCGGGGTAAAATCAAGTAAATTATCATGATAAGTTACACAAAAATCTTTGTTTTTATCACGCAAATAAGCGGATTCGTCTGATACACTTTGTGCCGTGAATCTGTCATTTCCGTTTTTATCTTTAGCAGTTGCTAAATATTCGATTGATTCAGCCATTGCATAGTTTTGTGCAAGGTTTGATGTGGTGTTTATCAAACAATCGTCTGTCATATCAGATTTTTTAGCAACAGCGTACATAGTTGGTTTGACCTTCGGATTGTTTGTCATTTTTTCGCCGACATTTATGATGGTTGAACCTTTGTATTTTATATTCCCGCTTTTGGTTTGTATTGACTCTAATTCCACTGCATTCGCCGTAAAATCATCAGCAGCGTCTATATTATTTACTATAATATTTTTTGCTTTTAATACATCCTGTTCTGTGTAAAGTTTTGAACCGTCTTTTTGTGACTTAGCCGCAAAGTGCATAATATTTACTTTTGTTTCCGGCAATTTGGTCATGGCTTCGGCAACATCTACAACAGCATTTGATGAAAAATCCTGACGTTCTGTTCTTACGTCATCCATATTTTTTCCTAATTTCCCTGCATAATAAACAGTTTCGCTCTTTGCTAATTCAAAAGCCTCGCCTATGCCTTCTTTGAATGCTGTTTTAAAAACATTTCCGATTCTTTTAAAGAAACCCTTAGGTGTATATTCTTTGACATTGCGCATTGCAGCAAGAATGTCTGAAGATTTAAGAGCTTCGTTCTCTTTAATTAAATTCAAGAATGATTTTAACTCTTTTTTATCAGTTAACATTGTTTTTAATTCTTGAACTTCTTTTTCGGAAAAATTTATACCTAACACATCAAGAACATTTATGGGACTATCTTTGTATTGTTTTACCAATTCACTTACATCAATATCAGTATTATTTATTGTTTCGACTTCAGGTAAAGACTGCTGCCACAGTTTTACAGAATTGTTTTCAGTATTTTGGGACACAGTTGTATTATCAACAGCTGTATCTTTTGTTTGAGTAACTGTTGACGGTAATTTATATAATTTTATGCTTTCATTTTCGTTGCACATTAAATTAAAAGTCCCCAAAATTACTAATGTCTAGTTCTTATATTAATAAAGTATAGCTCATGCAATAAATTGCTTTATTTTATACTTATGTTACAAAATATTAAGCTCCGTATTCCGTATACAGAGCTTAATTCATTTATTTATATATATACCTGATATAATTATAAATATTTTCTTGCATTTGCTTCTGCAATATCAGCCTGTCTTAAAACGGCATCGATTTGCGCATATCGTGCGGACGCAGGATTTATCGGGTTTTCTGCCCCGAGTATCGGGTTTGGAATATAGCTTCTTGTTATGCCGGCGTTTTGTTCGGGAGTTCTCATTTGAACTGCTGCCGGAGAATTGGGATACATTGACTGCGCAGCCATTGGATTGTTATATTGATTATTTAATTGTTCATACAAACTACCGGGTTTTGACGGCTGCTGATATACAGGCTGAGTTGTTTGAACAGGCTGTAGCGGCTGAGTTTGCTGTGCAGTTTGCGCATTAGGCTGCAAAGGCTGTCCGTCTTGTATTTGTTCGGGATTGTTTTGAGCATGTTCAAGTTGTTTTTCTTTTTCAAGAGTTTTAACAGGTTTACCAAAAATTGCATAAGACATTTTTTTAGCGATACCTGAGAAGAAGGGAACAACAACACCCATAATCAACGCGATTCTGCCGGCGTAGCCGAGACCGACTTTTAAACCGTAAGGTATTTTTGCCATATTAGTTGCAAATTTGCCGGGGTGCAAAGGTTTAAGTGTTTCTTTTATACGTCCGTAGCTGATAATTCTGCCGAGAGCTTTAAATGGTCTTTGGTACCACTTAATCGGCGTATTGCCTGCTGTTGTTGTCTTTTTAGAAACATCTTTTAATTTATCTATTATATTTAACTGTTTTGCATACTCTGTATGATTACCTGCTTTGGCTGCTTCGTTTGCTTTGGCAATTGCTTCATGCAATTTGTTAACATTTTCTTTAGACATACCTATGTGTTTTAAACCTGCTAAGTGGTTAACAACACGCATCTGGATACCCAGTGTTGCAAAGCAGATCATAAGTTCGGCAAATGATGCCATAAAGGTTGAAAATTTTTCGCCTTTTTCCGCTTTAGAGGCTTCACTGACAGCTTGACCTATCATTAACGCCTGAATTAAAACCTGTCCTTTGCCGGAAAACATGCCGTTTGTCAGACATTCAATTCCTCTCATCAGGTAGCCTGCTGTTTTTTTGCCGACGGAAGAGCCTGCTGTTTTATAATTTTTTATTAAAATATCTTTATTTAAAATTTCCTGTAAAGATACGTTATTTTTGACTAAACCGAGCCCCCACCAGGGTTTTTTGCCGATGACCCGAGTTAAATCAGCAGAGGAATTTTTAATGGTCGACATTATTTCATCATAGTGTTTATATGATTCTTTGCCGGCTTTTTGCAAAATTTCGTCAAATTCTTTAAATTCTGCTCCGTTAATTTTCTGGTAATTTTCTTTGTATTTTCTCATTACCTCAAGTGCACGGTTGGCAAGGTGACCTTTTGCGCCTGCAGCTTGAGATTGAACCTGCGAACCGCCGATACCGGGTTTGCCAAATAATGTGCGCAAAATTTCTGATTTATTCGCAGTTGTTTTTATAGTGTTATTTAAACTGTCAATATTCTTTAAAAATGTTTGAATACGAGGTTTTGAGGCAAATTTATCAACAGCGGTTTCTAGTTGTTTAAATACTGTGTCATCATACTGTTTTGTTTGCAGTGATTTGTTAATCAAATCATTTATAGCCATCAAGGCTACTGTGCTGACACCGGCTCCTGCAAGAAAAGTCAGCGGATTGTCCGGAGTGTTTGCTGCTGCATTTAAAATCGGATTGTTTTGTACAACACCTGTGTCTGCAATCGGTGCAGCATTAGGCATAGCAGAAAAATTCCGGTTTGCAGTCTGCGAAACTTGCTGCAACTGCTGCAACTGTTGAATTTGTGCCGGATTGTATGATGAAATATTTTGAGACATTTCTAACCTGTGATTACCTACTCTTATTATAATAAAAACTTGTGGTATTCAATTCTTGTTAAAATTTTTATTAATGTAAATAAATGTAACAAAAAAATCCGGTTATAAATTAACCGGATTTTATATATTTGTTTATTGATATTATTCAGCTGATTCTTCTGATTCAGGAGTTTCTTCAATTTCTGATTTAATAACTTCTGACGCTGTAACAATAACAGGCAATTCTGTTTTAACTTTAGATGTTAATTTGATGAGCATTTTAAACTCGCCGATTTTGTTTATGGCTGCATCTAAGGAAATGACTTTTCTGTCAATAGAAGTGCCTAATTTTGCGTTTAATTCTTCAGCCAATTTTTTAGTAGTGATAGTACCGAACAATTTGCCGGTTTCGCCTGCTCTTGCAGAGAGTTCAAGCTTTTCAAGCGCTTCGATTTTTTTAGCGAGTTCAAGAGCTTCCTGATGACGTTTTTCTTTTTTTTCTTTGATTCTTACAAGGTTTTGTTCTCTGTTCTTTAAAGTAACTTCAGTGGCAACTTCTGCAAAGTTTTGCGGAAGTAAAAAGTTTCTTGCGTAACCGTCCTTTACATTAACTACGTCGCCGGCTTCGCCAACGTTTTGTACGTCTTTTCTTAAAATAACTTGCATTTTTTATTCTCCTTTAATAAATTATTTTCGGTGATTTTTAAAGTTAAAAAGTAACACATATTAATAAAAATATGTGACGTTTATAATCGTAATAAAAACATATTCAATTGTCACCTGTTTTTCGAGATTTTTTTATTATTGTATAATTTTTGTAATGATTTCTAAAAAATATACAATTGAATTACTTGCTCCGGCAAAAAATAAAGAGTGTGCCATTGCAGCTATTAATGCAGGTGCTGACGCTGTTTACATCGGCGCGGACAGTTTTGGTGCACGCAAAAAAGCCGCAAATTCACTTTCTGACATCGCCGAAATTGTTGAGTACGCGCACAAATTTCTTGTAAAAATTTATGTTACGGTTAATACACTGTTGTTTGATAACGAATTAAAAAATGCCGAAAAATTGATATGGAAACTTTATGAAACAGGTGTTGACGCCATAATTTTTCAGGATTTTTCTCTTTTTGAAATGGATTTGCCGCCGTTAGCTTTGCACGCAAGCACACAGTGTAACAATGATACTGTTGAAAAAATTGAATTTTTAAAATCAATGAATGTCGAAAGGGTAGTTCTTCCGCGCGAATTTTCGATATCCGAGATAAAAAATGTTACAAAAAATATTGATATTGAGACTGAAGTTTTTATTCACGGAGCCTTGTGCGTAAGCTACAGCGGACAGTGCTATTTTAGCAATTACATAGGAGAAAGAAGCGCAAACAGAGGTGATTGCGCACAGCCCTGCCGAAAAAAATATACGGTTGTTGATGAGTGCAACAACATTGTGATACCCCAGGGCTATCTGCTTTCTATGAAAGATAACAACCTTTCTGATCACATAAAAGAATTGATTGAGGCAAAAGTTACTTCTTTAAAAATTGAAGGACGCCTTAAGGATAAAGAGTATGTTACAAATGTTGTTTTGCACTACAGAAAACTTATCGATGAAATTTCTCAAAATTTAAGACCTTCTGAAGGAAATGTATTTACAGACTTTGTACCTGACATCAACAAAACCTTTAACAGAGACTACACTGATTTTTATTTTGACGGCGGGCGAAAAATTTTTATCAATCCTCTTACGCCGAAATTTCTCGGGGAAAAGACCTGCAAAGTCAAATCAGTAAAAGGTAAAACTATATTTTTAAATAACAAATTCAATTTTAATGTTGCAGACAAGATTGCTTTTGTTGATAATGACGGCGGTATTTCAGGAACAACTGTTACAAAGGTTATTAATGACACATCTGTTGAAGTTTTAAGTGATTGCGGCATAAAATCCGGTACTCTTTTGTATAGAAACTATGATGCTAAATTTTTTAAACGGCTTAATTTGGCAGATATAAAAAGAAAAATTCCGCTGAAAATATCGATTGATAACACAAAAATTGTTATAAAATCATTCGGCGACAATTTTATAACATACAATTATGAAGAAACTTTTGATGTTGCTAACAACATTGAAAAAGCCGGAGAAACCGCAATAAAACAACTTTCAAAACTCGGCGATACAGAGTTTTATGCTGCTGAAATCGAAACGTCCAAAGATTTTAACCTTTTTATACCTGTTTCAAAACTCAATGAAATAAGAAGAAAAGCAATAAATCTGCTTGTTTTAAAATCTAAAGAAAATTACAAATTTCAAAGGCGTGACACTGCGATTGAGTATGCAAATTATCCGCTCAAAACCCTTGATTACTCGTTTAATGTTTCTAATGACAAAGCAAAAGCTTTTTATGAAAAATGCAGCTGCTGTGTAAAAGAGCCGGCACCGGAGGTTTCAAAGATAAAAAATATAACGCTGATGAAAACAAAGCACTGTCTCAGAGACTTTGCCAATATGTGCCTTAAAAAAAATCCGAATAATAAAACTCTGTATTTGTTAGACGAACACGGACAAAAATATAAGCTGGCTTTTGATTGTCAAAAGTGTGTAATGAAGATTAATACATTTTAAAAATTTTGGAAAGGTTTTATCTGTTTTTACCGTCCTGCATTCGGATTCAAATCCGGATTGTTAATTTTCATACCAGGCGGGCCGCTTTTGCCATAAACATATGCAAGAATTTCGGCAACAGCAACGTACAGGTCAGCGGGTATAACCTCGTCGACTTTAACAAGTTTATACAACGACCGTGCAAGAGGTTTGTTTTCTACAATAGGAACATTGTTGGCTTTTGCGATTTCCCGGATTTTAAAAGCCATATAATCCACGCCTTTTGCTACTACTACAGGTGCGGGGGCTATTGATTTGTCATATTTTAGAGCTACTGAAAAATGCGTGGGGTTTGCTACAACAACATCGGCTGTCGGTACGGCGCTCATCATTTTTTGTTTCATAAACTGCATTTGGGCTGATTTTAGTTTTGATTTGATAACAGGATCCCCTTCCATGTTTTTCCATTCGTCTTTGACTTCCTGCTTGGTCATTTTTATGGACTTGTTATATTCGTAGTCAGCATATTTTTTATCTATAAAACCTATGATAAGCATTGCAATAATGATATTTAAAATCATCTGGGTTAAAATGCTTGCAAGAACGGCGAAGGCAGTGTTTATATCAACACCCAGCAGCCCTAAAAGTTCATCTTTTCTGCCCATTACCGTAGAAAAACCGCAGTAGCCGACAATGCCTACCTTTAAAAAGGATTTTGTAATTTCCACCATATTTTTGGGCTCAAACGGGTTAAACATACGTTTTAGCTGTTGAACAATATTAGACGGCTGAAATTTATCCGTTTTAGGCTTGATTTTTTCAGTGGCAAACAACGCCCCAACCTGAATACGCATAATTATTACAGTGGCAAATGCAAGCCCTAAAAGAAACGGCAAAAGCATTTCTCCCGTAACTTTGGCGTAAGGGGCAAACAGAGCTATTATGTCGTTTGTTTCAATGTTTTTGGGGTCAAGATGTGTGAGGGTGTAATATAGAAGGTTTTTGAGTTTTTCTAAAATATGAGGAGACATAACAAAAAGCAGACCGACACCTGTTGTGACAGTCAATGCAGCCGTCATATCCTGACTTCGTGATATATTCCCTTTTTTTCGCTCGTCCTCCCGCCGCTTGGGGGTCGCCTCTTCCGTTTTTTCGTCTGCCATATTTTACCTTTGTTTACATAAAAAGATTCAATATACCTTTCAAATAGTTTTGTGTTACAGCAATAAGATAACTTACTGTCGGTGATAAAAACATTAGTATTAAAACAATGCCTATGTATATTTTAAGCGGAATTGCCACCATAAATATATTCATCTGCGGCATCATTTTAGACATAAAGCCCATTAATACTTCTGATACAAACATAACACAGAATATCGGCAAAATCATACTTATACCGATTACAAACATCTCAGAGGACATATGCAGCACCTGCGAGACAATGTTGCCTGTGAATATATATTCTATCCCCGGCGGAAATACCTGAAAACTTCTGTAAATCGCCGCAAACAACCATTGATGGGCATTAAGTCCTACAAAAACCATTGTAGCCAGATACGTGTACATTTGGGATAAAATCTGAGTGCTTTCACCTGTAGCAGGGTCAAGCACCTGGCTCATAGAAACGCCTATTTGGATACTTACAAATTCTCCGCCGATTTGCACGGCCGCAAAGAGAAAATTTGCACAAAAACCTATAACATACCCTATTGCAAACTCTCTTACAAGATACACAAGCACCTCGGGAATACTATTAGGAATAATAAATGATTGGTGTGCAGCAACCATCGGGAACAATATAAAGGCCACAAGCGCCCCCAGCCAGATTTTTACCTGCTGTGGTATAGGATATGTTGAAATCAGCGGCATAGAAAAAATCATACCGCTGATTCTTGTAAAAATCAGCACAAAAATCAAAATGTTTGACGGTGAAAATATTGTTAGCAAATTCGGCTGCAATCTCAATTCTCCCGTCTGTTATTTTATTATTGTTTGTATGTAATCAAACATTTCTGTAGTCCTTGCAACAAACATATTCAGCATCCACGGCATAAGTATAATCAGTGTCAAAATCCCTGCAATAATTTTAGGGACAAAAGTCAATGTAGACTCCTGTATCTGCGTAACCGCCTGAAAAATGCTTATTACCAGCCCCACAACCATGCTGATAACAAGCACGGGTGTTGACAGTATTAAAATAAGTATTAAAACATTTTGTGTAAGCGTTAAAAAAGCTGCATCTTCCATTTATATAGTTTTCCCTTTTCAGATTTGTTTGCGGTTTAGTTTTTGTAAGTAATCAGGTAACAAACCCCTCGAGTAAGGTTTTTGTAACAAGATACCAGCCGTCAATCATAACAAATAGTATAAGCTTAAACGGCATTGCAACTGTAGTCGGAGGCAAAAACAGCATACCCATTGAAACCAGAATACTCGCCACAACTATATCAATTACAAGAAACGGCAAGAATATTACAAAACCTATCTTAAAAGATGTTTTAAGCTCTGTTATAACAAAAGCCGGAATCAAAGTATAAGTAGGTACATCCTGCCAGTTTTTGGGCTTTTCTATCTTAACCATGCACAAAAACAGCCCGAGTTCTTTTTCTTCAGTATGTTTAATCATAAATTCTCTTAACGGCAATATTGCTTTGTCCAGTGCAACCTGCTGGGTAATCTGGTTTTTCATATACGGTTGTATGGCTGTTTCATTGATTTTATTAAAGGTAGGTGCCATAACAAAAAAAGTTAAAATTAAAGCCAAACCCGCAAGAACCTGATTAGGCGGAAGCGTTGAGGTTCCTATTGCCTGCCTTGTTAAGGCAAGTACAATAATAATCCTTATAAACGCCGTGCACATAATAAAAATACTTGGCGCCAGTGTCAAAATCGTTAAAAGTATAAGGATTTGTACGCCCTGTGTAAACTCCTGCGGAGTGTTTGCATTTGTCATGCCTACTGTTATTGTCGGAAACGCAACTGCTGCATGTACAGCCGTGTTTGTAAAAAACAGCGTAAGCATTGCCGCAAAAATTTTAAAAAAACTACGTAAATTTTTCATATTTGTTTTTATAAATCCCCAACGTAATACTCAATAATATACTTATTTATTTTAACCTCAAAAATTTATACGTACTAATTCTTAACTAAACTTTAGATAATTTGTTGAAAAGATTTGTCGCACAGATTTTATTAATAAAAAATAAAACAACAGTATTATTGATAAAAACTTAATTAAGCGGTTAAATAAGTTTATGTATAAAAAAGTTTTTTCCAAAATTGTATTTGTTTTTTTAATATTTTTTGCGTGTCTTGCTATGTACAATTATTTAAATTTGCAAAATATGCAGTTTTTTATTACGCCTGATTTTCAGGAGGGGGAATTAATAAACAAACAGACAACCAACCCTAAAAGACTGTTTTTAAAATCGTGGAGAATAATAAAAAGCAAGTACTATGACCCTACGATGAACGGGCAGGACTGGACAAAATGGAACAAACACTATATTGACCAGATTAAAACACAAGAGGATGCTTATGTAGCAATAAATTCTATGCTAGCAAGCCTTGATGACCCGTACTCTAGATTTTTAAACCAGGAGGAATATAAAGAACAAAACACCAGTATAGACGCTAAAATTGTCGGGGTTGGAGTTAATATAATGTCTATTTCCGGCAAAATTCTAATCATAAGTGTTGTTGACGGCACACCGGCGCAAAAAGCAGGTGTAAAAGCGGGAGATATAATACTTAAAGTAAATGAAAAAGATGTAAGCGGAAAAACAATAAGCGATGTCGCATCGCTAATTCGCGGAGAAATAAATACAAACGTCAAACTATATCTTTTGCGTGACAAGAAAAAATTTACAAAAGAAATTACCAGACAGGAAATTCAAATAAAAAATATAAAAGCATCTGTAATAGATAAGAACATCGGCTATATTCAAATAATCAGCTTTATAAGTTCTGATATGACAAAAGAATTTGTTGATGCACTCAATAAAACCCAGAACTGTCAGGGGCTTATAATTGACCTGAGAGGGAATACAGGCGGTCTTATGCCTAATGCGGTTGTTATTGCCGATATGTTTTTGACACAGGGGCACATTGTAAGCATAGTGGACAGAGACAAACAAAAATCCGATATTAATGCACAGGCAAAGCCGTATGCAATAAACAAACCGCTTGTTATTTTGATTGATGAAGGTACTGCAAGCGCCTCTGAAATATTAAGCGGAGCACTAAAAGATAACCAGAAGGCTATACTTGTCGGCAAAAGAACCTACGGTAAAGGCATGATTCAAAGAATTTATCCTATGCCCAATCAAACCGGCATGAATTTAACTATTGCAAAATACCTTACCCCTAAAGGCATTGATATAAACAAAAAAGGTATTTCACCGGATTATGAAGTGGATTTTACAACAAAAGACTTTATAGAAGACAAAGATCCTCAGATGGAAGAGGCTAAAAAAATCATAAAAAAACTAATAAACACCCGGCATGAGATAGCCAAAGCCGGCTAATAATCATCATTTAGTCAGGTTTTACTTAATAATTTGTTACATACTATAAAGCATTACGCTGCAGGTGTTTTCACAATTTGTGAATTTATTATTTGTAAATTTTAAACCTTCATTTGTTTTGTATACATCACTATAACAAATTTATATGAAGTGATGAAAGGATAGAAGGTATGAATTTAAAACCAATCAGAAATTATGTTGCAGCAACAGTATTAGGCGGAGCAGCCGCTCTGGGAATGACTTCTTGTGTTAATAATGATGAATTAGCAGGTGACTGTGTTCTAGCTCATGATATTCAGGAAGTTCGCAATGGTGTTGATACAATGAAAAGATGCTTTAATGCATTAGATGCATTAGAAAAAGATACAGTCGACTTCTCCCACAGTATTGATGAGTATTTACATCCGGAAGAGATAGAATTTTGTGAGAATGTATTCCATGAAAATGGGGTACACCCTTTAGGCTCTGGCTACCAAAAATTTAAGGAAGAATTTTGTAAAATAGCAGACAGATTTTTAAAAGCAGATTCTGCATTTAGGGCTGCTATAACACCTGCTGATTCAATTGCAGCCAAGGAAAAAGAATTTCATTCTGCAGCTCGTTCAGCCAGAGAGGCTCTAGGGCTGCCATACGATTATATATTATACTAAAACAGATTTCAATGAACTGAACTTCTAAAACTTATTTTTATGGTTTTAGGGTTCAGTTCAGATTTCAGTTTACAGTTTACAGTTTTTATTCTAATATCAGACATCGTTTTGTTAGTGTATGGCTGTTGTTTAGTCGTAATAATCAAACTGAATGTGTCCGATTTTTACAACGTCTCCTTCTTTAATCCCTGCTTCTTTTAGTGCCTCATACACATTCATAGAGGCAAGAATATTCTGGAACCTGTAAAGCTGGTCTATGTTCCTTGTATCCGTAACATTTGCCAGTCGTAAAATCTTTCCGCCTTCAACCGAGTATGTGTTTTTATCAATTTTATAAACGGAATAAGAGCTGTCATCGTTGTCAAATGCCGCAAAGTCTTCGTCTATATCAATTTTAAACTCGGGTTTGGGAATTTCATCAACCTTTTGCATAACAAAATTGATAAATGTATCTATATTTTGTTTTGTGGCAGCAGAAATCAAAAATACATCTTTTGCATAAGCCTTAAACAGCTGCAAATACTCCTGCTGCTTTTCGGTTTCAACAGAATCAATTTTGTTTAGTGCAACAACCTGATAAAGCTCAGCAAGTCTTTGCGAGTGTTTTTTTAATTCTTCATTTATTTTCAAGTAGTTTTCAACAGGATTTTCACCTGTAATATCAACAATATGTATCAGAAAACGGCATCTTTCTACGTGTCTTAAAAACTCGTGGCCTAAGCCGACGCCTTCACTGGCACCTTCTATAAGCCCCGGAATATCGGCGACCACAAACCCGTCACCTGAGGGCTTTTTTACAACGCCTAAATGAGGAACAAGCGTTGTAAACGGATAATCAGCAATTTTGGGTTTTGCAGAACTTATGACACTTATTAAAGTTGATTTGCCTGCATTAGGCATACCAAGCAAGCCTACATCCGCAATAAGTTTTAATTCTAGTTCCAAATCTCTTTCAATGCCGGGTTCTCCGGGTTCGCAAAACTGCGGCGCTCGCTTTTGCGCGGTAGCAAAACGGGCATTGCCTCTTCCTCCTCTGCCGCCTTTTGCTACAAGAACTTTTTGTTCGTCCTGTGTCAAATCAGCAATGATTTTATCATTTTCAGGGTCTTTTACCACTGTGCCGACAGGAACTTTTATATATAAATCTTTTCCGCCTTTACCGTGCTGTGATTTCGGACGTCCGTTTTCTCCGTTTTCAGCTTTAAAAATTGATTGATACTGAAAGTCCATCAGTGTAGTCATATCCGCATCGGCAACAAAGTACACATCGCCGCCTCTGCCCCCGTCACCGCCTGCAGGGCCGCCTTTGTCGACGTATTTTTCGCGGCGCCATGCAACCGCTCCGTTGCCGCCGCGGCCGGATAGTATTTTTATTTTTGCTTTATCTAAAAACATTGCCATAAAAAAAGATTAACACAAAAATATTTATTGCAATGTAAAAGCTAGTCTACATATAAAAAGTCTTCATTTTCATCCTGATAGTCTTCCCACATAGGAATTTTAGCATCCGGATTATTTTCTTTCTTTTCCGCGTCTTTTTTGTTTTCGTCAAGCTTAGACTTTTCTTCTTTATTTTTTTTCATCAAGTTAGCAACATTCATCATGGCAAGAGAGTTTAATGTTGCACTCAGCTGCGCGCTTCTATCCACAAATTGAGATTCTGAAAACTGGTTTCCGTCTTCAGCACCTTCTCCTTGTAAAAAATATTCCATACCGGGGCTCTGGCGGTCATCAGCAGTTTTTGCAGCAGTACCGGATATGTCGCCGCTTTTAAAATTAAAGCTGCCACCGATTCCGAAAAATCCAGCTGAACGATTGTCAACCACTTTGGCTCTCCTATTTTTTACTCTCTTACACTAAAGAAACGAGCAAATGCTTCATATTATTTTAAAGCCTGACAAAATTATTTTTGCTAGTAATCTTTTATTATTTTAATGTATATTAACATTTTTTTACATCAATCTTTTGATGTAAATGTATTACAGACCTAGTATTAAAAGCAATCTGACAACACAAAATTGTACAAACTGCAAAAACAAAAGCGCAATTATCGGCGAAAAATCCAGCCCTCCCATAGGAGGGATGATTTTTCTAAACGGATTTAATACTATATCACCTATAATTGCCAGAGTTTTAAAGGGCTGATTATACCAGTTTATGCCGGGAAACCAGGTAAGAAATATTCTTACAAGAACAATCCAGAAATAAAAGTTAAATAAGTTGTTAACAAGATAAGCTATACTCATTTTTTGTTTATCTCCTAAGCTCTTGAGCGGGAAACTGTTTTGGCGCAATCACAGTGTTCTCTTTCCATTGGCAATTTTTCGATAAGCTTAAACAGCAGCGATTTTAGTTTTTCATTGTTATCGTTAAACACTTTAATAACCTCTGCATGCTGAACAGGAGGAACTTCGCCCACAAGACCTGCGTCATAATCAGTAATTAGAGAAATATTTAACGGACACATATCCATTTCTTTTACAAGATATGCTTCAGGGAACTGTGTCATGTTAATAACTTCCCAGCCTTGAGAGGTAAAGAATTTTGATTCAGCTTTTGTAGAGAATCTCGGCCCGTTAATAACTACAACAGTACCTGTTTCATGTACAGTAATACCCAGTTCTTTAGCTGTTGCAACAGCCAGTTGGCGCATTTCTTCACAATACGGATTAGCAGCGCTTACGTGTGTAACAACAGGGCCGTCATAAAATGTTGATTTTCGTCCGTCTGTCCAATCAACAAACTGGTCGCATATTACAAAATGCCCCGGGGCAACGTGTTTTTGTAAACTGCCGGCAGCGCAAGGAGAAATAACTCTTGTGCAGCCAATAGATTTCATTGCCCAAACATTTGCGCGATAATTGATTAAATGCGGCGGCAATGTGTGAGTTCTGCCGTGCCGTGGCATAAAAGCGACTTTATGATTTCCTATTTCACCGATAAAAACACTGTCAGATGGCGAACCATACGGAGTTTCAACTTTTACTTCTTCTATTTTATCTAAGAATTTGTAAAAACCTGAACCGCCAAACACACCTATATCAGCTAATTTTTTATTTTCCATTTTTTAATCTCCCCATGCTAAATTTGTCAAAATTTCTATAACATATGGCTGGTATTTTATGCCAGCCATATGTATTAATGCATTATTATCTTTAGTTTTTGATTTGAGTTTGTTCTTCCATCCATCTTACGGCATCTTTTTGCATTTCTGCATCAACACCGTCAGCTGTAGACGGAACAGTCATTTTACCTTCTTTGTAAACGGTAATGCCGTAGCCTTTGCCCTTACATGTCGGGTCAACTCTTCCGGTTATAGATTCACCGCTGAATTCACCCCAGCCATAGAAACAAACACCGTTGGTTGATTTAAAGTTTAACTCATCTTTACCGCCTTCACAGCTAAACCCGCCTATAAAGTTAATCTGTTCGGCAAGAAAATAGCAAAGAGCGTTTTTTTGTTTTATTTTTTTGTTAGCTTCGTCGCATTTTATTCCGCCTTCATCTTCTGTTTCTGGATTTTCCCAGTTTTCGGTACAATAAATGGTTCCGTTGATTTTTGCAAATGCCGTACCAAGAGGAATATAAGAAAAATCGCCCTCTTCTTCAGTGTTCTGGTCATATTTAGAAGCGTCTGTAATAATGTTAGCTACGGATTCTTCAATAGCGTGATAAGATTTGATAAATAGAATTTTATCTTTATCAGGGTTAACACGGCTTATTGACCTTAACATCAATGCCATAATAACACCGATAATAGTTAAAGTTAAAAGAGTTTCTGCAAGAGTAAATGCAGCTTTTTTTAATTTTTCTTTATTCATTATATTCTCCTGTTTTTTCTAATTAACAATTATAATTGACACTATAAAAATTACAAGGCACCGGTAACACTTATTTTCCGCTGTCAAATTGATAGTCTCGTTTTTTAACATCAGTTTGTTCGTTCATCCAGACATAAGCTTTTTTCTGTCTGTCTTCACCATTTTTTAGCTTATCCGTAAATGTAGTAGATGTCTGTGGAACAGTCATAGTGCCCGAGGGATAAATCTTAGCAACATAACCGTATTCAAGACCTTTGCAGGAAGGATCTATTACAAATTCAAAAGGAGCAGCTTTACCCGCCAAACCGTAGTAGCAGGTGCCGTTGCCTGTACGGAAGTTCATTATTTCTTCTCCGGCTGAACAGTTAACTACACCGGTAAGGCTCATTTCTCCTGCAACCAGATAGCATAATGCGTTAGTTTTATCCAATTTTTTGTCACAATCATTGTATCTGGACTTTGTTGCGCATAGAGGCTGTGTTGCATCAGTTGTATATAATTCAACTCTTGCAGTCGGCAGCGGATCTGTTGAAAAATCGGAAAGTGCTATCACATCCGGATCATAATATGATGTGTTGTTAATAACATTAGATGATGCCGCCTCTAAAGCATGGAATGCTCTCAAGAACATTACTTTGTCCTTATCCGGATTTACACGGTTGATAGAACGCATCATTAATGCGGCAATAATCCCCAAAATAGTGATGGTTAGCAGTGTTTCTGCCATTGTGAATGCAAATTTTCGATATTTATTTTCAGTTTTCATTTTTGAGTTAACTCCTATAAACTTTTGACCCTATTATATTAATAATTCCCAAAAATTGCAAAAAATAACAAAAGAATACGAAATGTTACAGTTTAGCAATTATTTTTTACAATTTGTTTTTATATAAACAGGTAGTAGTAGTAAAGTAAGGTTATTTAATTATGATTCAAAGTGTTTATCCCTCTCAAATTCCGTATCAGGGCTATCCTGCAAATGCGGTAGGTGCTACAAAAGTGACAAAAGACATTGCAAGTTATTGTTTTGATACTCAGAAAAATGATATATCAAAAACTTACGCTTTTTTAACAACTGATGAAAAACCTAATTACACATGGCCTGTTTTAGGACTGGTGGTGTCAGCATTGTCTCTTATTGCAATAAGATTTCTTAAGTAGAAGGCTTACAATATTCTGCTAAAAATACAAATAAATTTATTGCCTCGGGTTTGTCCGGTTCATCAATTTCTGTCAGCCCTTGATTTAAACCTAATAAGCATGCCGGACAGGTCGTTATTATGTAATCAATATTTTTATTTAGATAATTTTTGATTTTTTGTCGGGAAATTTCTTGTGAAATTTTCGGATTTTGCAGTGCAAATTTTCCTGAAAAACCACAGCATTTGTCATAATTTTCTATTTCTATAAAATTTATACCTTTTATATTTTTTACTATGTTAATAAAATCGCTGTTGTCATGACATGGCTTGTGCAGCGCTACATTTAAAGTTTTAGTGGATTCAAATTGAATATTTTTTATTAAATCAACAGCGCTTATCACTTTATTGCTAAACATTAACGCCTTTTGTGATTCGTTAAAATCCTTGTATTGTTTTAAAACAGCATTGCAAGAGGCACAATCGGTAATTATGTAATCACAACTTTCGTCAAATTCTTTAAGATTTTGTTCAATTAATTTTTTAAATTCATCAATATTTCCGTCGTGGAAATAGCTTATAGCGCAGCACTCAAATTTTGAGTCAACAACACTTATATCACATTGATTGAGGATATTTTTTACGGCATTTTTTGTATCATTATTTATGTATTTGTTAAAACATCCGTCAAAATATAGCGCTTTTTGACCGTTTATTTTAGGGCTGTAGATGTTTTTGGCATTATACTTATGCATAACTAATAAATTTAATAAAAGTAGTTTTTTTCCAAACCAGCCGAATTTTAAAAGGAATTTTTCAGAGAATTTGATAATTTGTGAAATTCCAAAACATCTAAAAATAAAAGCTATAATACCAAGACAAATAAGAAGAGTTTTAAATAAAACATAAGAATTCAAAAATTTTTGTAACAAAGTTTGTTTTTGATTTTTATAGTATTCATTTTTTGCGGCAATAAAAATTTTTCTTGCATCAATCCCGCTGGGGCAAAATTCTTTGCAGGCATTACAGCCCGTGCATAAATCAAGATATTTTTTGACTCTGTCGCTGAATTTCAATTCACCTTTGATTATTCCGTTAAGTATATTAAATTTTCCTCTTGAAAGTGCACACTCATTTAAAGTAGCTTTATATACAGGACAGACTGTTTGACACAAACCGCATCTTGAACATTTGTATATTTCATCTTCGTAATTCAAAAATTCTTTCATATTTATTTAACAATTACCTGCTTTGGTTAGCTGTATGGTTTTTATAATTAGTTATACAATATTATATTCACAAAGAATTATTTAGTGATAAAATTTTAAAATATTAAACATAAGGGATATTAATAAATTTATTATGAAAACAGCAGTTTCAGAAAATCAAAAAATATCATTACAGGAAAGCCCACAGCCGACTTTGCAGGAATTTGGCGGCAAAGGCGCCATTGTAAAAGTCTGCGGATGCGGTTTATGCGGCTCTGATATAGTAAAATTTCTCCATGACAGTTCACCCAAAGTACTGGGGCATGAAGTAGTCGGACGAATTGTTGATATAAACAACGGCTTGTTCTCAAAATTCAAAAAAGGCGACAAAGTTGTGTTAGGGCACCATGTTCCCTGTATGAAATGCGATTACTGCCGTAACGGGAACTATTCTATGTGCAGGCAGTTTAAAAAAACAAATATTTTTCCGGGCGGTTTTTCGGAATATATCTATGTATCGCCTTTACATCTGCAAAATACGGTATTCAAAACACCTGATAACCTTGATGATATGGAAATATCCTTTATGGAGCCCCTTGCCTGCTGTGTAAGAGCAGTGGAAAGAGCCGAAGTACAAAAAGGAACTACTTCACTTGTTATTGGTTTAGGTTCAATCGGCCTTTTAATGGGACAGGCAATTAAAGCGTTTGAGGGAGATGTTATCGGCTGCGACCTTATTGATGAAAGAGTAGCGATTGCCAATAACCTTAATTTTGATGTTGCTATGAAATTTGAAGACAATGATAAAACAAGTGCCAAAATTAAAGAAATGACCTGCTCCATCGGTGCGGACATTGTATTTATGACAGCAGGTTCCGACCAATCTCTTGATTTTGCGCTAAAATCAGTACGCGACGGCGGAACAATACTTGTTTTTTCTTCTGTAAAAAATGATTCATCAGGCTACACTAATAACGAAATTTACTATCGCGAACTTAAAATTTTAGGCAGTTATTCTCCTGCACCAAGAGATTTGGAAACAGCCTATACCCTTTTAACAAAGAAAAAAGTTATAGTTAAATATCTTTCAACAGCTTACCAGCTTGAGGATATCGGCAGAGCAGTCGAAGATACAATATCAAACAAAACATTAAAAGCGTATATAAAAGTAGAAAAAGATTAATTACCAGTATGAAAATGAAAGCAATAAGATTCTACGCCCCTCAGGATATAAGATACGAAGAGGTAGACATAAAAGAACCGGATGATAACGAAGTTTTAGTCAAAATCGAGGCAGCACTTACCTGCGGTACAGATGTAAAGACATTCCGCCGCGGGCATCCTGTTTTAATCAAAAAGACTCCGTCAGGTTTCGGGCACGAATTTGCAGGAACCATTGTAAAAACAGGTAAAAATGTAGTAGGGTTTAAAATCGGAGACCGGGTCGTTGCTGCTAATTCCGCACCTTGCGGAAAATGTTTTTTCTGTCAAAAAAAGCAGTATAATTTGTGTGAAAATCTTGATTTGTTAAACGGCGCATATGCCGAATATATAACAATTCCGCAAAGAATAGTTGAAAAAAACCTGCTAAAAATACCAAACGGCTTAAGTTTTGAAAAAGCAGCTTTTTGTGAGCCTCTGGCGAATGTTGTTCACGGAGTTGAAAGAACAAACATTCAACCCGGTGATACGGTAGGAATTATAGGCATAGGTCCTATAGGGCTTATGTTTGCAAGACTGGCAAAATTAAAAGGGGCTAAAGTAATTGCTGCCGGACGAAATCCTTTGAAGTTAAAAATGGCAAAAGAGTTTGCGCTGGCTGACGAGGTTGTTGATTTGTTAAAATACCAGCACCCTGAAAAAATCTTTAAATCGTTCACTCAAGATGGCAGAGGACTTGATGTTGCAGTTGAGTGTGTAGGTCTGCCGGAAGTTTGGGAAAAAATGTTTTCTATTGTAAGAAAAGGAGGCAAAGTACATCTTTTTGGCGGCTGTAAGTCAGAAACCAAAATATCAATAGATACAAAACTCCTTCATTATGATGAAATACAGATAATCAGCGTGTTCCATCACACTCCGCAGTATTTCAGGCAGGCTCTAGACTTGATTGCAGACGGGCATATTGACGTTACAAAACTTATTACAAAAAAAATGCCGCTTTCTGAGGCTAAAGAAGCAATTTTAGAACACGAACAAGGCAAAGTAATAAAAGTCTTACTTACACCGGACAAATAAATATTAAGTTTTGTATATCTGAATTTAAATGTCTAAAATACACTTATAACAACAAATTAAAGCTCAATATTTTAATAATTCATAAAAAAAGTGGATTGAATTATTAAAATGTCATGCTACACTAACAAAAGAAAAGATTTTTGAACTTCTATTATATGTAACAGAAAAGACTTGCAAAAGAGGAAAATGTTAAATTTACAGTCTAATACAGTAAATATAGCATCTAAGCAGTTCACAGGGTTGCCAAAAGGGGCAACGGATGATTCTATTTCTCAGTTCATGTTGTATCATGACTCATTAAATAAGAAGTCATTAAATCAAACAGATAATTTTATTTCAAGAAAGACCGCTAAAAATGTTTCATTTGGCGGTCTTTCTTT
>CALUQS010000040.1 GCA_944322975.1 Candidatus Gastranaerophilales bacterium | reverse complement strand
TTCAAAACGATTGAGTATCGTTTTGAATAGAGGCAGGCTAAGTCAAAAGCGTAGCTTTTGCGTGCCGTATAAAAATTGACAATGGTGTCGCAGCGAACGACAGTGTCGAGCGAGAAGGAAATTCAAGACAGAGGGCCGGGGTGAGGCTACAGAATTCACCTTAATTATTCTCCCTCGCCCCCTGGGAGAGGGCTGGGGTGAGGGGGCAATAAAGTAAAGGGTTGGGGTGAGGGTTCCTGATAAAACGCACCCCGCTTATTAGAGATTCGGTGCAATAACTTTTACCCTACTGACAGACTCGTTGGTTCCATTTTTACGCGGACACTTTACAAAGCCCAAACCTGCAATTGCTTATACTCCGGCGCCGGTATACACTTCAAGTAATGCCGGACTGCTTTTTGAAGGCAAAGCCGCAACAGGCAGCATTATTTTGCAGGAACAGGAGTCCGGGCATCTGTATTTTTTTGTTTTTTATATTTTACCTTTTTGAACAAGAATATCAACGGAACAAGCAGTATAAGCAAAAGCGCAAAAATCTTAAAACAATCCATATATGCCATCAGTGTAGACTGCTGTATGAGCTGTTTGTAAGCCATTGTGTTTGCTTTTATATCAGACAATGCAGGCCCTGCCGTCATTGCTATGCCTGATTGCATTGCCGCTACTTTTTCTGTAAAGCCTGTGTGGGAATATGTCAAATTTCTTATCAAATGCGTCTGATGAACCTGACTCATCCTCGAAACCATGGTGTTTACAGCAGAGGTGCCTATTGCACCGCCGACACTTTTGGCGAGATTAAACACACCTGTGGCGTTTGTCATCTGGCTGTTTTTTAAGGTTACAAAAGCAACCGTCATAAGAGGTATCATTAGTATTGAAAATGCAGCCCCGCAGATGATATTGGGAATTATAATATTAGACATTGAGATTTGCAGATTCAATGTACCGAACATTATATTAGATATTGCAAGAATAATTAGCCCCGCAGCCATTACCCACCTCTGGTCAACACGGTTTGCAAGCACTGCACAGGTGACAAGCCCCGCAAACGAACCGAAACCTCTCGGACTTATTGCAAGCCCGCTCAGTGTGGCGGTATATCCCATCAATTGCTGCAAAAACAGAGGCAAAATTGCGAGTGTCGAATACAGCACAGCCCCTATTACAAAATGCAAAAACGTACCTATTGCAAAGTTTTTGTCTTTAAACACCTTCAAATTGACAATGGGTTCTTTTGCCATTAATTCGCGGATGATAAAGGCAATAAAAGTAACAACAACAACAGTCGCCGACCATCTTACCCACCGTGCGCCGAACCAGTCGCATTTTTGTCCGTTGTCCAGTATCACCTGCAAAACAAACAGCCATATAATAAGGAATATAAATCCCCAGTAATCAACCTTGTTAACTTTACCCTTTCTTGCATACGGCGGGTCTTCTATAAATTTTTTAATAAGCCAGAGCGAAACAAAACCTATAGGCACATTTATAAGAAAAATCCAGTGCCACGAGTAGGTGTCCGTAATCCAGCCGCCAAGTGTAGGGCCGATAATAGGGGCAAATATTACACCGAAACCGAATACTGACATAGCCATACCCCTGTCCTCGGGTTTAAATTCCTCCATCATAACAGCCTGTGCTATAGGCATAACCGCACCGCCGCCTATACCCTGTATTACACGTGCAACAATAAGCATAGCCATACTTGTCGCCATGCCGCACATGGCGGAAGAAAGTGTAAACAAAAGCGTAGACAAAAGCAGAAAGTTTTTTCTGCCCATAAGTGTTGAAAACCACGCTGTTGAGGGGATAATAACACCGTTAGCAACAAGGTAGCTTGTCAAAACCCATGTAGACTCGTCTCTTGTGGCAGAAAACGAACCGGCTATATGAGGCAGGGCTACATTCGCAATTGACGAGTCTAACACCACCATAAAAATGGTAAGCATTACCGCCCCTGCGCTCAGCCACGGATTTTTACCCGACGTAGCATCGTCAAAGTTTGTTATTTCAGCTGTTGTGTCGCTCATTTTTTATTTACTCTGCTGTTTGCGCTTTTGTCTCTTCGGGGTTTACTTTGATATAAACCTTTGGTACAACGCTCATGCCCGGTTCTATGTTATAGTCCATATACTTTTTATCGGTAAAGACTATTTTTACCGGAACTCTTTGTACAACCTTTACATAGCTGCCTACAGCGTTTTCCGGCGGGAACATGCTGGTTTTTGCACCGGTACTTGACTGGATAGAGTCAACTTTGCCCGTAAGTTTTAAATGAGGATAAGCATCAACTTTTATTCTTACCGGCTGACCTTCTTTCATTCCGTCAAGCTGTGTTTCTTTAAAGTTTGCAACCACCCATCTGTTGTCGGGAACTATAGAAAACAAAGGAGCGCCGGCGTTTATGTATGCACCTTCTTCAGCGGAACGGTTTGTGATTTTTCCGTCTTCGGGCGCATAAATTTTTGTATAAGACAATTCAAGCTCAGCCTGTTTCATTGCGGCTTCAAGTCTTTTTAATTCAGCATCGGCTACTTTGTTTTTTTCTTTAGAAAATACAGCCTGTTGTGCTGTGGCAAGGTTTGCTTTTGCAAGGTCATATTTAGACTTTGCCCTGTCGTATTCCTGCTGGGAAACAGCACCCTTTTCATACAGATTTTTGTATCTGTCATAGTCCTGCTGTGCTACTTTCATATCTGTTTCTGCTGCATTTTGGTCTATAACGGCAGATTTTTGTTTGTACAGAGCCATTTCATAAGCTGCTTTTGCCTGGTCATATCTTACTTTATAGTCTCTGTCGTCTATTTCAATCAACAAATCGCCTTTTTTAACGTGCTGGTTATCGTCAATGTAGCGTTTTTCGATAATGCCTGTTATTTTAGGGCTTATTCTTATAATATGACCTTCGATAAATGCGTCATCGGTTGTTTCGAAAGTTGAAAAATACAACCATCCGAGTAAAACAAGCACTACTATTATTATAGAAGGGATTAAAAATCTTTTTTTAACTATCTTTTTTGCTTTTCTTTTTCTTTTTGGTTTGTCTGCTGTTTCGGCATTAGAAGCCATTAATTCTTCTGTGTTATTGTTTTCTTCCATTTTCTCCGCCTTATATATCTAAGTTGTATTCCTGTTTAAAGTTTTCTCTTACTTTTCTTAAAAGTTTTACGAGGGTTAATATTTCTTCGTCGGAAAGCCCTCTGTACTGGACTTCGGAAAATTTTTCTCTGATTGGTTTTGCCGTATTGGCTTTTTCAAGACCTTTCGGGGTAATAAATACTTTAAGAATTCTCCTGTTAGTTTCATCCTTTTCGCGTTTAATAAAACCTTTACCCTCTAATATGTCAATCATTCTAGTTATATTAGGTCTGTCCTTGCCGAGTAAATTAGCTATCTGGGTTTGATACAATCCGTCTTTTAACGTCAAAAGGATTAATATACCGAATTGTTCTTTAGTGATATCATCAAGCCCGTGAAGTTTAAGGCTTTTGTGTCCTGCCGCTCTTAAGGCTGAAGATGTCAATCCTATCTCTAAACCTAAATTAATTTCTTTGTTGTTAATCTCTCTCAAGTCTATTTCTTTCCAAAATGTTATTATCACAACAATTAGTATTCTAACATAACAAATTAAAAAAAAACAAGTAAAAAGGAAACAGCGTGAATGAGCGCTAAAAGCTTTGTTAAGTTAATAATTTTGCTAACCCTGTTTTTTATGCCTGCCGCACAAGCCGCAAAAACAGAACCATTAAAAATGAATATCAGGGCATGCAACGTAAACATAAACTGGTGGGATAATTTTACCGACCCGTATTTAAAAGAATACATATATTTGGCAATGGAAAAAAATCATGAACTAAAAAGCATAACTTATGTAACAGAGCAATACCGGCAGACAATCAAAACAACTATGTCAAAAGAGTTTCCCTCACTTATGATATCACCGGCTTTTGCAAGGATAAAAACAGCGCGCCAGCAGCTTTTTGATGTGGAAACAGCAACGCTGAGGGCAAACAACTATGCCATACCGCTTGTTGCATATTACGAGGCCGACATATTTTTAAAGAACCATGACAAAACCAAAGCTGCCAAAAAAGAGTTTGAAGCTTATAAATACAAAGAAAAATCAGCGGATATATCGCTGGCGGGTGACGTTGCGGCGGTTTATATAAACATTTTAAAACTGGATAAAACAATAAAAACACAGCAAAAGATTACAGACATCCGCCAAAAAATCAAAGACCTCACAAACGAGCGTTATAAAATGGGGCTTGCGTCTTTGTACGATGTTACATACACTGACAAACAGCATACGCAGGCTCAAATTGACCTCAATGACTTAAAAAAAGACAGAAGTATTCTTTTACACAGGCTTTCCGTATTTACCGGAGATTGTGCTGCCGGCATGGAAACCGAACAGGGGCTTAAGCGGGGAGACTTTGACAAACTGGAGTATACAGGAAGGATTCCCGATTGTATATCATCAGAGATTATTGTTCACCGTCCCGACGTAATGAAAGCAGAGGCAGAGCTTGAGAAAGCAAAAATAGATGTAAAAGTTGCGCGCAAAGAGTTTTTGCCTTCTGTAAATATTGTTGGCGTTGCAGGGTACAATTCGCTTTTATTAAAAAATTTATTTAACTGGGAAAACATTTTTGCGCTTATTGGTGTTGCCGCAATGCAAAAGCTGTTCACCGGCGGGTATTTGAGTGCAAATTTAAAAAAGAAAAAACTTGTTTATCAAGAGCTTTTTGAAACCTACAAACAGGCGGATTTGATTGCAATACAAGAAATTAACGATGCTTTATGCAAAATTAAGTTTGATACCCGGAAAGACAAGGACAACTCAAAAAAAGTTTTGCTTGAAACCGCTAATTTTAATCTGGTAAAAGAGCGTTACAAAGCCGGTATAGAGTCTTATTTAAACCTTATTCAATACGAAGAAAACCTTTTAAGTTTGCAAACGGAAAAAGATAACTCAAAAGCGCAAAGACTTATTGATTGCATTACCCTTTATAAAGCAGTTGGGGCTAAGCTGTAATCTTTTTACAGGTTTATTCTTCTGCAATTTTTTTTAAATCTTTAACAAGTGCATCAGGTGCGGCAAAAGATGTTCCGTATACATAATGCTGCGGAATTTTGATTTTAGACGTTGTTTTGTTTAAAGAAATATCAATTTTTCCGTCTTCATTTATATCAAACCCCTTTTGTCCGTCAGGAGATTTTATACGATGAACACAATAAACACCCTTATTCCATTTTGTCACAAGAGAATTGTTACAGCTGAAATCTGTTTTTAAGACCCCGTATTTATTTGTTGCGCCTATGACATTGACATTATCGGCCAGCGTATACAAATTAAGGTAATCTTTGCCTTTATTTCCGGCGGAAATATATATTTTTACGCCTTTTGATGCAAGGTATTCAAGTTTTTTTATAATGTCTTTTATAACCTCTGTGTCTTTGTAGGAAGAGGCGAATAATTTTTCTTTAATCAAGTCCTTATCCTTTTTGAGGCTCTGTGCCGTAACTTTTACGCCGGTAATCTCGGCAAGGTCGTCAATTTTTACATATGATGATTTTGAAATATTTATGGCATCAAATTTGGTATCACTGTTTAGAATTTCACCCAGTGCTTTGTTTAAGCTCATATCATCCAAATTTGTATCAAAACGTGTTATCTCTGCATTTGGAAGACCGGCTTTTATAAAAGTTTCAACCGCTTCACCGTGAATCATATCGGGTTTGTTATCCCAATCAACTTTTACGGCATTATATCTAAACTCGTCTATTAGCGCGATTTTAGGAGAAATACCGTCATCAAATTTCAGACTTTTTTCATAGTCCTTTGCCTGTTTAAACAAAGATTTTTGAAGATACACGTTGTCTGATTTTGTGTTGAACATTTTCACAAGATTGCCTATAGCCAGCGCGTTAACAAGATATGTTCCAAAGGCCGGCACATAAAGCTGCAAACTTTTTAGAGCAAGAGTCCGGTCTTTGTTTTTAAGAAACATTATTGCGTGTTTTGAGGCGTTAAATTCTTCTTTTAAAAGCGGCAAAAACATTGCAATGCTTGCCAGATAAGAGTTGTCTTTGATTAGCGATAACAAATTATAAAGCTTTTTTCCGGCAGGTGATTTTTTATCTTTATCCGTTGTGTCAACCAGACAAAACGCAATAGGAAGCATTGAATAGTAAGGAAGGTAATGCATAAAAGAGTGCTTTTTGTAGCCGTTTTTCTTGCTGCCTGACACTGCATGCCCGATTTCATGGAAGATTTCTATAGGCGATTTTTTCCAGGCAAACGCAATGTTATCCGGCAAAAGATAAAAAGCAGACCTTGATGTTTTGTTTTTTAATGTGTCTACAGGGTTTCCGTAAATATCGACATAAGTGTCGCTTCTTTTTTCGGCAATTACAACTTGCAGCCCTTTTTTGTCCAGATGATATTTTTCTGTCATCTCGCGTGCAAGGTTTTTAATTTTATCTGTGTTTGTATATGGAATTTTGTGTATACATCTGAACAAAATATGGCACAGCACCGCTGCTGCCGCTATTGAATAGGCAATGAACGATTGTTTTTTTAGGTCTTGAGCATTGGATTTTAAAAGATTTAGTTTGTTTAAATATATTTCGTTTTCTTTTTTGGCATGGTCATTTTTCTGCAATCTTTTTTGCAGTTTATCATACCTCATGTCCTTGCCGCCGATATTAAAAGCGGAATATGTATTCTTTGCGACAGAATCCATATCAGCATAAAACACTAAAAATAATTTTTTTTGCTGTTTTTGGACAAAAAATTTACATTAGCATATAATTAATAGGTAAAATATTTTATTAAAAACATTAAAAACGGGGAGTGAATATGAAAGCAGTTGTTTTTGATAACGGTCTTAAACTTGATAATAATTATCCGAAACCGCAGCCCAAAAAAGGCGAGGCTCTTATAAAAGTAAATACTATCGGTATTTGTAACACGGATTATGAAATAACAAAAGGCTACATGGGCTACAAAGGCATATTAGGCCACGAGTTTAGCGGTATTGTTGAGGAAGTAAACGATGAGGATAAATCCCTTTTAAACAAAAGAGTAGTCGGCGAAATAAACTGCGGCTGCGGAGAATGCGGCTGGTGCAAACAGGGGCTTGAAAGACACTGCTTTAACCGTTCAACTTTGGGAATATGGAAAAGAGAGGGCTGCTTTGCGGAATATGTTTGCCTTCCAGTTAAAAATCTGCTTGAAATCCCATCTAATGTAGCCGATGAAGAGGCTGTGTTTGTTGAACCGCTGGCTGCAGCGCTTGAAATACTCGAGCAGGTACACATTCCCCCGTATAAAAGTGTAATAGTGTTAGGTGACGGAAAGCTGGGGCTTATCATTGCTCTGGCATTAAATGCAGCGGGGTTGGATATCACTCTTGTCGGCAAACACGAAGAAAAACTCTCTATTGCTAAGGCTCAGGGTGTAAAAACAAAACTGCTCAACGATTTAAAAATAGAAAAAGCCTATGATTTTGTTGTTGAAGCAACAGGCTCTATTTCCGGATTTGAAACCTCGCTTGCGCTGACAAAGCCCAGAGGCGTGCTTATTTTAAAAAGCACAATAGCTGCCTCAAAAGAGTTTAATCTTGCCCCGATTGTTGTTGATGAAATCACGGTAGTAGGCTCAAGATGCGGGCAGTTTGCGCCGGCATTGAGACTGCTTGAAAGCAAAAGAATCGATGTAAAACCGCTTATTTCAGATGTTTATAACATAGATGATTCTATAAAAGCTTTTGAAAGAAACACTGAAAAATCTTCTGTTAAAGTACTCGTAAAAATAAATTAGGGTAAATTAAATTGGAAAAAATTAAACAGCATAAAGAAAAAATTATAGGGCTTTTAATAACTCTTGTCTTTATAGCTTTGATTTGCTGGAATCTTGATTTTAAACAGCTGATTGAAACTTTTAAGATATTTAATTACAAAATCCTTATTTTATTCATTCCTTTGTATGTATTGAGCCTGTATTTACGCGGCGTAAGATGGAAGTATCTTTTGTGCGGTGATAAAAGGTTTACAATAAAAGAATCTTTTCTTGTGTTTACGGCAGGCAGTGCGCTTAACAGTTATTTGCCGGCAAGGGCGGGAGATTTATGGCGGGCTTTTCATACCGGCAAAAAACTCGATGAAAGCAAGATGAAAATTCTTGGCTCGATTATACTGGAAAGGCTTATTGACGGTGTTTCGATACTGTTGATACTGGCTTTTGCCGTGTTGACTTATTTTAAACACCCATGGGTTTTGAACATAACTTATATTGCATCAGGCATATTTTTAGGCGGTCTGATTGTATTTTTTTTGATATTCAAATTCAACAAAACAGACGCTTTTTTTAACAAACTTATACAAATTCCGGCGCTGTCAAAATTTGAGCCCGTGTTTATAAAAATCTCAGGGGTTATAAGCAGATTTATGGAGGGGTTTCAGGCTTTAAACAAGCCTAAGTATCTGTTGATAGCTTTTGTAACAAGCTGTCTTGCGTGGTGGATTGAGTGTTTTATTACGTATGTTTTGATACTCGGGTTCGGACATCATTACGGATTTTCAATAGGGTTGTTTATAATAAGCTTTATTGCTCTTTCTACAATCATTCCCTCCTCCTCGGTTTTTGTAGGCCCGTACCAGTATGCGTACATTCTGGCTCTTGGCATATATCATATTGACAAATCCAATGCCCTTGGCATTGCTTTTATCCACCAGATAACAATAATGCTCACTATTACGGTTATTTCAATGATTTACTTTTTATTTACAAATACAAATATAAAAGAAATAAAAGAAGAAATTGAAGATGAAATAACAGAGACATCAGCAAAACCTGACAAAATCGAGGCAAAAAATGCAGGCAACACCTAAAGCAAACAGACTTCATATAGGCATATTCGGAAAACGCAATGCGGGCAAATCCTCGCTGTTAAACAGTCTTGTAAATCAGGAGATTTCAATAGTTTCGCCTACAGCAGGCACAACCACCGACCCTGTTGAAAAGACCATGGAGTTTTTGCCGCTCGGGCCTGTTGTTTTTATTGATACGGCAGGGGTTGATGACATCGGCGACCTCGGGGCGCAGAGGATTGAAAAAACAAAAAAAATCTTTGACAGAACAGATATTGCAATAATAATCTGTGACTATAACGGCTGGAACGAGTACGAAACCTTGCTGTTTAAAGAGTTTGAACAAAGAAAAATTCCCGTGCTTGCTGTTGTTAACAAAGATGATATACAAAAAATTTCCGCTGACAAACTGCAAGAAATACAAAAATATGTGAAAACCCCGCTGATTACCAGCATAAAACAAAGCAGAGAAATTGTGTTTAAGCTCAAGGAACAGCTTGTAAATGTTTGTCCCGAGGAGTTTATAACCCCGCCGTCAATTACAGGGGACATTGTCAAGCCCAAAGATACTGTTGTTCTTGTAATCCCCGTGGATAAAGAGGCGCCAAAAGGCAGGCTGATACTTCCGCAGGTTCAGGTTCTGAGAGACTTGCTTGATAACAGGTGCAAAGTGTTTGTCACACAAGAAACAGAACTTAAAGAAACTCTCTCTGCGCTAAAAGATAAGCCCCGTCTTGTTATTACGGATTCTCAGGCATTTGCGCAGGTGGCTCAGGATGTTCCTGAGGATATTGAACTTACCTCTTTTTCCATACTTTTTGCAAGGATGAAAGGAGATTTGAAAGAATTTTTTGAAGGTGCAAAACAGGTCGACAAACTTAAAGACAACGACAAAGTTTTAATATGCGAAAGCTGTTCCCACCATCAGATAGAAGACGACATAGCGCGGGTTAAGATACCAGGATTGTTGACTAAAAAAACAGGCAAAACACTGCAATTTGTCTATCATTCAGGTCATGATTTCCCAAAAAATCTTGAAGAATATTCTGTTTTGATTCATTGCGGAGCGTGTATGACAAACAGAAAAGAGGTGCTGTCGCGCATTATGAAATGCAAAAAAGCCAACCTTGCCATAACAAATTACGGTATAGTCATCTCTTATTGTCTGGGGATTTTAGACAGAGCTGTCAAACCGTTTCATATAACAAACCGTGACACATCACCCAACAAATGAAATCAATCAGTAGGAAAATACAAATTTCTGAGCTGGGTTTCGCTCAGAAATATTTCTACAAATCAATACCTATAACTTCAATGCCGTGATATTGCGTTTTAACCTTGCAATTATATTCCGTATTATCACAGGCCATAATAATTCCCAGATACGCGCCCAGTATAGCTTCCAGCTGGGAGACGGGAATCATGTTGGACGGCAGTTCTTTCAAGTTGAATTTGTATCTTAATGCGCTTTGCAAAGCTTTACAATCAACAGGCGAGCGGTCTTTGTACACACCTGACAGCCCGAAGGCATGTTTTAGTTCATGTATATCATATCTAAAGATATCTACTCCCTGATTTTTCAGCTCAAGAAAGTGGTCGCAGCCTCTGTGCGAATACCTTTTTATCCAGTCGCTGTCATGGTTTATAAGTTCACTGCTTTGTATAAGCTGATACTCTCTTGAGATGAGTTTCCATTTTGCATTAAGCATCTGCGGATTGTCAGGCAGTGCAATATTGATTATTGCGTTTTGTTTGCCGACAAGACGTTTCAGAAAAAATCTTACATCCTCCATAGAAAAAAGCTTATCCAGCGTAATTATTTTCAAATTTCTGTCTAAAACAGCAACTCCGGATTCGTTTGTAGAGTTTGAACCCAGAGAAATCCCTACAAAAAATAATTTGTTTTCAAATTTAATATTTTTTTTTAAATTGCTGTTTGTAATCATTAAAAACCTTTAGTATATAGTTCTGTGGATGTCGTTGAATCTGTTTTGATTTTTGCTTTCGTAAAGTTTTTCAAAATTGTATTGTACATCTTTATAATTGCGGATAGTAAGCTGAATGGATTTTTTTACCACAATAAACATAACAGGCAAAGAAATCAAGACGGTTAACACACTGACAATCAAGTGTTTTGTATATTTAATAATTCTTTTTTTCTTATTCTCGTTATCAAGGTTGTTTTTGTAGTCGGAAAGAAGACTATTAAAAAGTTTTGTCCTGTCCTCCATGGGAATTTTATCAAAAAACTCAACATTTTCAGCGTTGACCATAACAACAAACTTTTTAGATTTAGGCCCTTTTTGTCTTGCGGCAGGACGCTCCAGTATTGCATAAGGGTCGTAATCATCTTCTTCTTTGGATTCGGAATCATTAATACCGGCAATCGCACTCTCTCCCATTAATGCACGGGGACTTTGCGAAATAAACCCTTCCGTATCATCGGAAAAATTGCTCATGCTCCTTATTGTTGCCTGAAGCTTTTCAATCTCTTTTTTTTCGTCAAAATCCATTTCGTGGTCTTTATCCGGCATAAGCTTTTGTATTCCTTTGCTTTTATTTTTTATGCTAAACTGATTATATTATACAACATATATTCTAAAATATTAAGGATAGACTTATGGGACAAGAACACATAGCAGGCGGTTTTGATTTTGACAAACAAAAGCTGAAAGCCTGTATAGAAAAATTAAATCAGCCGAAAGTATTAATTATCGGGGATATGGGCATAGATGAAATGATTTACGGTGAAACCGAAAGAATTTCAAGAGAAGCTCCCGTGCTTATTTTAAGGCATTCCAATACAAAAATCATACTCGGACAGGCAGCAAACGCAGCTAACAACCTTGCCTCAATCAACGGGGGAAAAGTTTCCGCAATAGGGTTGTACGGCAATGATTATTATGCGCCTATGCTGCTTGAAGCGTTTAAGAAATCGGGAATTAACACAGACTTCATGGTTCAGGACGACAACCGTCCCACTACCGTAAAATCAAGAAT
This sequence comes from Candidatus Gastranaerophilales bacterium, assembly GCA_944322975.1. Taxonomy (GTDB): domain Bacteria; phylum Cyanobacteriota; class Vampirovibrionia; order Gastranaerophilales; family Gastranaerophilaceae; genus Limenecus. The sequence continues at coordinate 5,412 of CALUQS010000040.1, read as the reverse complement.
ATCCGGTTCCAGTTTTCATTCCGTAACACAGCAGGTAGTAAGACTCGACAGGCTAAATCAGGAGCCGCCCTGCAAAGAAGTTGAAGACAGGCTTATAAACAATATTGAAAAAGCAGTTCCCCTGCATGACGCGGTAATACTCTCCGACTACAACTGCGGGCTTTTGACAGACAGGGTGATTCAATCAACTGTTGAAATTTGTAAAAAACACAATAAAATTCTTGTTGCGGATGTTCAAAAAGACATGTACAGGTACAAAGGGGTTTACGCTCTTACACCAAACCAGCCTGACAGCGAAAAAGCAGTCGGCTACTTTATAAGAGACGCAAAAACGCTCAACTCTGCAGGCGCTGATATTCTTGATTTAACAGAGGCAAAGGTGCTGCTTTTAACCCGCGGTGCAGAAGGTATGGCTGTTTTTGAAAGTGGAAAAACCGAACATACAGACGTACCGGTGTTCAATAAAACAAGTGTTTTTGATGTAACCGGTGCGGGCGATACCGTGGTTGCGTCCTTTACACTTGCTCTCGCTTCTGGTGCAGAGCCAAAATATGCTGCCATTATCGGCAATATTGCGGCAAGTATTGTTATACGCTCATTTGGTTGTGCTACAACTTCAATTGAAGAAATTTTAAGAAACTTGAACAAACTGGACATGGACAACTATACTATTAAAGCGTAAGCATAAATTTGCAAAAATTTTGATAAAATCAGAGTTAAATTACAGATAAAGGAGTTACAGATGAAAAAACTTAAACCGTTTGATTATGTGTTAATTGCAGGTGTAATTATACTTGCTTTTGTGTTTGTGATGGTGCTTGCACATAAAAATAAAATGTTTTCCAAATCACCTGTAGAAGAAACTAAAAAGATTGCTTTTCAGGTAATGCTGCGCGGAGTTACATTTACCTCTGACAAATCACCGTTTGAAGTAGGCGAAAAATCATTTATTACAATAAGAAATGTACCCTATACAGAGCTTGAAGTTATCGATGTGGTTTATCAGCCTAAAAAGATTATGATACCAACAGGTGACAATGAAAAACCGTTTATAGTTGTTAATGACTATTCAGTTCCGTATCAATATGATTTTGTTGTTACGCTTATTGATGATGCAAAAATCACTAAAGACGGCGCTGTTGTCGGCGGCAATAAGATAAAAACAGGCCTGCCCATTGTTCTTGAAGGCTTTGACTACCGTTTTGCAGGTACAGTTGCCAGCGTAAAAGTTCTCTCTGACGAAGACCTTGCTGTTGTAAAACAAATGCGTATTGCCGCTAAAAAAGCAAAACTCGAAGCAAACGAAAAGAAATTTGAAGAAACTCAAAAAGCTAACAAAAACAAACAGATTGAACAAAAACAAGCAAAACAGGCAAAGTAAAATATGCTGATTGAAAGTAAATTACTGGAATTAACTAACCGATATTATTCGTTTTTTCAAAACAAATTCGAAAATATAACAAAAAACAGCCTGATACTTAACAGGATAGAAGATATAATTCTTTTCTTTACAGGAATTACACTTCTTGCCTCAACGTTTATGCAAAGCGAGCATATAGCGGTATTTGCAATAGCTGTTATACTGCTCACTTTGTTAAAACTGCACTTAAAAAAGGGCGCAAAAGTACACGTAACCGGCTTTGACGCGGCACTGCTAATATACTTTGGCATTTGTTTGATAAGTACGGTTAATTCAACGCTTTTGCCTCAGAGTATTCACGGCTTTTTAAAGACGGTTATTTATATTCTGTATTACTTTTGTGCAGCAAACTATTTTCAAACCAATCAAAGCAAAATAAAATACGTACTGCTGTTAATATCGGCATTATGCACAATAGAGGGCGTGATTGCGCTTTGTCAAAATTTTGCCGGAGTAGAACAAATTTCCACCTGGCAGGATTCCAGATACATAAACCCCGAGGACGCAATCGCACGTGCGTATGGAACCTTAAAACCTTATAACCCTAATTTGCTCGGCGGGTATCTGGTTTGTGCAATCCCTTGTATTATAGCGTCCGGCGCTTTATTCCTTTCTAAAAAGCATTACAAATCTTTATTTTTCAGTACAGGCGCTTTTTTAATCAGTGCGCTGGCTGTATTTGTTACGGGTTCAAGAGGGGCTTATCTCGGGCTCTGGGCTGTCATTGCGGGGTTGATTGTGCTGGTTACGCTGATAATCAACACCGATTTTAAAACGCAGGAAAGACTAAAATCCATCTGGCACAAGGTCGTTGCCGTATTATGCGGAGCTTTTGTCCTTCTTCTTATAGCTGTGCCTAAAATAACCAAAAGGATTTTGTCTATATTTATTTTAAGAGGTGATTCCTCAACCTCTTTCAGGATGAATGTATACAATTCCTCGTGGCATATGTTCTGCGACAACTGGCTGTTTGGCATAGGTGCAGGAAATCAAACCTTTAGAGAGATTTACGGACTTTATATGATAAGCGGCTATGATGCGCTGAGCACTTATTCCGTACCGCTGGAAATAGCTGTAGAAGCCGGAATATTTGCACTGCTTGCCTTTGTATGTTTTATTGTGCTTTTTGTTATAGACGGATATAAATTTTTAACAAACGCTGATAATACAAACAGCTTAGCCGATAAGGTAATAGTTTGTGCAGCAATATTAACTGTTCTGGGTGTGATGATGCACGGAATGTTTGATACAATATATTTTAGACCGCAGGTGCAATTTGTTTTCTGGACTATGATAGCAATGGCATCATCGGTTTTGAACCAAAAATTGATTGAGAATAAAGAGGTATAAAAATGAATCTGGCAAAGAGAATAGGTTTAACAGTTGTTGCTCTGATAGGTTTTATCACTTCTGTTAAATTGTCTTTAATATACTGGGACGCTAATTTTAACCCTTACGCGCTGCCGAGTTTTTGTTCTATAAACGAACTTATAGATTGCGACGGAGTTGCAAAAACTTCTCATTCACAGTTTTTCGGAGTTCCGCTTGCCTTCTGGGGGTTGTTTTTATACTTTGTGTTTTTGTTTTTTACGTACGTGGACAAACTCAAAAATATAGAAATTAAAGGTTTTAGAATATTTGCCTATTTTGATGTTTTCAAAAACCCCGAAGCCTATATGTGCGCACTGGGCGAAATTGCTTTTGTTATATCAATGTCTCTTGCGGGCATATCTGTTTTTGAAATCAAAAAGATATGTATCTTGTGCTTTTTTACATATATTTTGAATCTTATTCTTGCAATCATTGCAAAACCAAAAGATGAAAACTTCTGGACAGTCCTTGTTATAAGTTTTAAAGACCTGATTGCCGGTTTAAAGGTAAAAAAATATGCAATATTGTTGACAATTCTTGTTATAGCGGCAGCCGGCGTGCTTTCTTATACAACAGTCAGCGATGTGCTTGCCCCTCAGGTAAAACTGCAAAAAGAATTTTCTAAAAAAGCCAGTGATTACGGGGCTTTAGGCGGCAATGTTCTGGGAGATGAAAAAGCCACGGTTGTTTTGCATGAATATACGGATTACCAGTGCCCGTATTGTTTTGTGCTTAACACAATGGTACACAGAGCTGTGAGCGAAATGAAAAATCTCAAAGTTGTTCATCACAATATCCCGCTTGATAAAGACTGTAACCCGATGATGAAACGACAGATGCATCCCGGCTCTTGTATGATGTCAAGATACGCCATAGCCGCAGGATTGCAGGGTAAATACTGGGATATGAACAACCTGCTTTTTGATGAAGAATTTATGGATGAGTCCGAGATATTAGAGGCTGCTAAGAAAATAAAAGGGCTTGATATAGAAAAGCTCAAAACAGATGTCAACAGCGATAAAGTAAAACAGGAACTCAAAAAAGAAATTGATGAGGCCATTAAAATCGGCATAGACGGAACCCCTGCCATAAGGCTGAATATGGAAACAGAGGTCGGTATTATGCCATATGAAGAATTAAAGGCAAGACTGATAAAGGCAGGCGCTGTTGAACGATAATAAACAAAAAATCCTGTTGCATGCCTGCTGCGCTGTTTGTATGGCATATCCCGTTGAAATGCTAAAAACACTTGATGAAACAGGATATGACCCCGTAGTGTGGTTTTACAACCCAAACATCTATCCTGAGATGGAGTATCTAAGACGCCGCGATGAGTTAATCCGCTACTGTGAAGAAAAAGGCTATGAGTATTCCTCAGGCGACTATGACGCGGACAGATGGCGGGTGTATATACACGGGCTTGAAAACGAACCGGAAAAAGGCGCCAGATGTAACAAATGTTTTGAATACAGGCTGGATAGAGCAGCCCAAAAGGCAATGGAATCAGGCATACAGTATTTTACAACAACCCTGACGGTCAGCCCTCATAAGGTTTCCAAAAATGTCTTTGAGGCAGGCAACAATGCCGCACAAAAGTATGGAATAAAGTTTTTGGCTGTTGATTTTAAAAAGAACAACGGGTTTTTAAAAACTATGCAGCTTGCAAAAGAAAATGATTTTTACCGTCAGCAGTATTGCGGTTGTGAGTTTAGTATAAGAAAATGATTTGTGATATAATCTTAATACTGAGAGCTAATCGGAGTTGTGTATGCCAAATTATGCAATAGGAATTGACTTAGGCGGAACAAAGATTTTAACCGGTCTTGTAAATAAAGGCAGCGGGGAAGTCCTGTTTTCTATTAAACAAAAAACCGGCAAAGAAAAAGATGCGGAATCTATTGTTGAAAAAATAAAATTGTCGGTAAAAGAACTTTTAGACACCTCTCATTTTGATATTGCGCAAATTGATTCCATCGGCATAGGTGCTCCGGGGCAGGTGGACAGGCAAAGAGGCATACTGATTTCTGCGCCTAACCTTAACTGCGAAAACCTGAATCTCAAAGCAATTCTTGAACGGGAATTTTATGTCCCCGTATTTTTAGGCAATGATGTGGAAATAGCCACTTTAGGCGAAATGAAATTCGGCGCGGGAACCGGCTGCAGCGATTTTGTATGCATCTTTGTAGGAACGGGCATAGGCTCGGGCATAGTACAAAACGGTCAGGTTCGCCGCGGGGCAACGGGTACGGCCGGCGAAATAGGTCATATAATAGTCGATTCCGGAGGACGTCCCTGCGGGTGCGGTTCTAACGGATGTTTAGAGGCTTATGCGTCACGCAGTGCAATAGAATCAAGAATAATGGGCGCGCTTAAAAAAGGCCGTTCCTCAGTGATTACTGAATATATGCGCGACGACAAAGCCATAAGCTCAAAGATGATAAAAAAATCACTCGAACATAAAGACGAACTCATTACACAAATACTGTTTGAGGCATCGGATTACTTATCCAACGGGCTTGCCACAATAATTAATTTTTACAACCCCGAACTGATAGTGCTTGGCGGCGGTTTGATTGAAGCTGTTGATGAATTTTATGAAAGAACTATAACAAAAGCCAAAA
>CALUQS010000039.1 GCA_944322975.1 Candidatus Gastranaerophilales bacterium | reverse complement strand
GAGAGACGAGGCTCGAACTCGCGACCCCTTCCTTGGCAAGGAAGTGTTCTACCACTGAACTACTCTCGCATTCGGTAATTATTATTATACATGGCAAATTTTATTTTTCAACTATTTTATTTTGTTTCTTACAAATTCTATTTCATCGTTTTTGTTTATAATGCTGCCGTTTAATTTTTTCTTTAGTATTTCTTTTAAAATTCTTCCGATTTCTCGGCCGTTTTCTATACCCAGTGCTTTTATTTCGTCTCCTTTTAATTCAACCCTGATTAAAGACAAATTTTCCAGATATTTTAATGCCTCTTTTCTCTGCGTCAAAAGATAATAGACAAGTATAGATTCGGTTGATTTTTTTTCAAAAAATTTGTACACATCATAGTTAGAATTCATCATACTCAAATGATTGTTAACAAGATATTCAATATCAGTAAAAATTTTCTTTTCACTGCGGGTAAAACAAAAATGTTCAATAATTTTTTTATTACTTAAAATGGTTCCCAAATATACAAGCCATACGTGATAAGGGTTGTATTTATCAATAAGTGTTTTAATCTCGAGACCTTTTATTTCGGGTTTTTGACCGTATATTAATTTATAATTTTCATTCGCAACAAACATATCATAAACTTTTGCGCTATTCAGTGAAAAGCACTGTTTTAATTCTGATTTTATACGTGTCCAGGAAATATCATCATGCATCTGTGTATTAATATATTTTTCCTGTAAGGCTTTTGTGTGTTTATCGCGCTGAAAATTAAATCTTGCAGCAAATTTTAAAGCTCGCAGAATTCTTGACGGGTCTTCGTTAAAACTGTTGTTATGCAATACACGAATCTTTTTGTTATTTAAATCTTTAATCCCGCCGGTATAGTCAATAACATCGCCGTAATTTTTTTTATTTAACGACATTGCAAGAGCGTTTATTGTAAAATCTCTTCTGTAAACATCCTCCTGCAAAGAACATCCGATTTTTACAACTACAGGCAGATGGCCCCTGTGGGGATAAAATTCCTGCCGTGTTGAGGCAAAGTCTATCTCAACTCCGCCATTAAAAACCGCTTTTGCAGTTTTTAAATCGTTTTGCACCTGAATAATTTTGCAGCAATCTTTTTGTGCAAGTATATGACAAAATTTTATTGCGTCGCCTTCTACAGTAATATCAATGTCTATTGATTTTCTTTTTAAAATTAAATCTCTGACAATTCCGCCTATTAAATAAATTTTAAAATCGTGTTCGTCCGCCGTTTGCGAGCACAATTTAAGAGCGTTTAATATGTCGTCGGAAAGCTGGGCTTTCATCTGTTTTTCTATATTTAAAGGCATGTTTTTAACGATTTTTTACGTATATGTTACCGAACAATTTTACAAAAGAATTACGTTCTTTTTCAAGTTCTTCGATTCTTTTAATTAATATCTTATTATCAGACAAAAGTTCTTCAAGCTTGCCGACAAGTATTTGATTATCTTTTTTGTATTCTCCCAGCTGCACAGCATCTTCTATAAAATCTGTTTGTTTTATGTAATCTGCAACATCACTTGTTATTTTGCGTGCAATAGATTCCGCTAACACGGCCAGTGTCTGATTAGAAATATCAAGGGTTACGTTTTTAAGTTCGTTTTCCACTTCTCTGTTGACTTCGTTTAATACAGCCACCGGAAGTTCCTGAGGTTCATTAATGTTTCGGGTATTTTCATGATTTTCTACTGTATGAATAATTTGAGGCTCTTCAGGTTCTTCACAAAAATGTGCAGACTCTGTAGAAGAATCCACCTGAGGGACTTCAACTGTCATTTCAACAGGGGTAATTTCGTCTTTATTCATCACGTTTATTTCATGTTTCGGCTCTTTTTGTTTTATCCCGTTACGGATTTTTTCAACAGCCATTTCGTCAAAAAATTCTACCCCGTTTGCGTCTTCATAAATAGGTTCGATTTTCCAATTTTTTATAAACGCCTCGAGGATAAAATTATCGATAAATAAATCTTCACTGTTTAAAATTTCAATAATTTTTTCTTTATTAAACATTAAGACCTCAACAACCTGAATTTATATAAATGATAATATATTTTGAGCAAAAAGAAAATAGATTGTAACAATTGAGGAAACTTTTTTTTTAACCTGCCGTCATGGAAATTAAAATAGAGATTTACAAAAAATAATTTGATTTTTTAGTCGAGGAATTGGGAAATGATAAATGATTTGGCTCAAAATTTTGTTGTCAGTGATTTTGATATACAAAATTTTGAAGAAAATATTATAGAAAGAGAAGAAAATCAAAATTTAGCGGATTCCGTCTCTGATTCAGATTCAGAAACCGTTGAAACCTTTAGCACAATTGTCAAAAAAAATGATATTTTACAAAATTACCTTAAAGATATCGGACGGGTAAAACTGTTAAAAGCTGAAGACGAGAGGATACTCGGCAAGCAAATCAAAGAGGGGAGTGCAAAAGAGGTTGAGCTTGCTAAGAAAAAACTTATACAGGCAAATTTAAGACTTGTTGTGAGTATTGCCAAAAAGTACATAGGCCAGGGTGTATTATTTATGGATCTTGTGCAGGAAGGTTCATTAGGTCTGATAAAAGCCGCTGAAAAGTTTGATTATAAAAAGGGTTTTAAGTTCAGCACCTATGCAACATGGTGGATAAAGCAGTCTATAGTAAGAGCAATCTCAAACCATTCAAGAACAATAAGAATCCCTGTTCATATGACAGACAAAATAAGGCTTTATAAAAAAGTATATTCCTCCTTAACAGGTCTGTTGGGGCGCGAACCCAACGATGAGGAAATGAGCGAAAAACTTGGCATATCCGTAAAAAAACTTGAAAATATAAAAAACGCAATCTTTAAAGACCCTGTCAGCCTTGATACACCTATAGCAGAAGATTTAGTGCTTGAAGACTACGTTGCCGATGACAGTTACCGTTCTCCAGATACTGCTGTTCAGTCTAGTTTTTTATACAAAGACGTAATGTCGGTGCTGGACTTTTTAAATCAGCGTGAAAAAACAATACTTATAAACCGTTTTGGTCTTAACGGCAGCAGCAAACATACACTTGAAGAAATCGGTAAAATAATGGGCTTTTCAAAAGAAAGAATTCGCCAGATTGAAAATATCGCAATCCAAAAACTAAAAGCAAACCACGAGGTTTTGCATCTTAAAGAATATTTGAATTAACAACAGCTTTCAAAGAACACTTGATTTTCTTTTGGAAAACAGGTTCTTCTTTGGACATCTTAAACTCCTTAGTGACGCTATTTCAGCAAAATCCGACTTCTTCGGGTTTTGCTTTTCTTTTTGTAGTTACAAAACTTAACAAATACAGCTAAAAAATTAAAGTTTTCCTAACAAAATGCCGACATATTATCTGTGAAGTAAAAAATAAACCTACAGGGAACAATGGCAAATCCAATATTAATAAACCAAATAATAATGTCACTGGGTTTGACAGGTCAGGAAGCCGAAACCAAAAGACAGGAACTTTCAAAGCTCACTAATGATGAGCTTGCTAAACTGCTGGGCAATATAGGCAACTACGCACCGACTGACGTAGGCAATTTTGGTTTTTTAAACCAGACAGCGATAAAATTTAACGGCAATGTCTTTTCGCCCAAATTAAATAATGATACTGAATTAACTTCATTTTCCTCTTCGCAAAAAGGAACAAAAAAAGAATACTCATCCGTCCAAAAAAAAGCTCTCGGCAGATTTTTAGGTGATTTTTTGGTAAACTCTGCGTCTGCCGGTCTGGGGGAAATTCAAAAATATAACGATAGTGTCGGTTGGTTCAATATAACAGACAGAGTAGTAAACGGCTTTAAGGTTATAACAGGTCAGAAAGACAGGATTGACCTTGAAGTAGACATGCAACAAGCATTAAAAGATGCTCAAAAATTCTATAACACTGCCCTATACTCCAATATAGGGGCTTTTGAATTTCAACTGGAAAAGAAATTCGGAATTCCTGTTTCATATGCAAATATAGAAGAACTCCAACAAACCTCGGGCGAATTCACAAGAGTAACAGCATATCATGAAAAAACAGAACTTCTAAAACAAGGCTACAGTGAAATAAAGAACATAATGAGACAGGAGCAGGAATATGCTCAGGCGAAAAAATACGTCAGAGGAGCTGCTGCAGCGTCTTTAACCCCGCCTGAGGTGTCTTCGCATGAAAAGTTTGGTGAAATCCTTCTTCAATTATGCAACGGGGATAAAAACCTTTTAAATGAATATATGAATAATCTTTCATCACAAATGGGAAGCAGAAGCGAAATAGAAAAAAATCTTCCTAAAATAATGGAGGAACTGATTGCCAAATGCGAAACTCAGGAAAAAGAAGCTTTAGGCAGCAAAACTTATGCACAATACAAGCAAGAGTATGAAACCTCATGTAAAAAAGTATTCGGAACAAAAGGTTATAAAGAAACAGCCCAAAACTTTGTAGAAAGCGCAAAAACACAGGCAGCCTATACAGAGATAGGTATAACAATAGCAGCCTCAATGTTATTGCCGGGTTCAAGCCTTGCCAGAAAAGGAATACAAAAAGCAGCAGTAAAATACGGCGAAAAAGCTGCAATGAATATGATGAAATTAAGGATGACAACAGCATCAGCGGCTATGCCGTCTGTTCTGACAACTCTTAATGCAGCTACAAGTAAAGAGGGTTTTACAACAGAACGTATAAATGAAATAATAGAAAAATTTAAAAACGGGTTAATGTACGGTGGTTTTGGTGCGTATGTATCAAGTCCGTTAGGTCTGGCAGTAGAAAAAGTTTTAAGCAAAAACCCGACAATGTTGTCTAATATAGTGAGCAAGACAATGGGTACTGCAACTGAAACAACGGCAGATGTGCTGTTTGACAGGATGACCAGTGATTTATCGTTCGTTGAATCGTTAAAACAAAACGGTGTAATGAACTTTGGTATGATGATTGCCGGCGGGCAGGTAAACAGAGCATTGTCAAAGTTAACCGTAATAAAAACCGAGAACGGCTATATAGTAAAAGACAAAACAGGCAAAGAAGTATTTAATGCGCAGGATGAAAACGCTCTGGCCGGCTTTGTTATGGCTAAAGGTACGGAAAACACCGCACAGTCCACAAAACAGCAGACAAAGGCAAAAACGGCAACAAATACACAACAGGGTGTAAATATATCTGATTACAGAGTTGAAAAAGCAGACGACGCTGCTTTAAGAGAAATCCATAAAATAGACTCGGAAGCATTCGCAGAAACTGACCCTGTAGCGCAAAGATTTGAGGACTACAAAGCTGATATAGAGGAGCAGAACCTTGAAAGCTATGTAATAAAAGACAAAAACGGAAAAATCACGGGCTATTTCCAGCTTGAGCCTATGAATGGAGACCAGCTCTATATCAACAGTATAGGTGTGCCAAAGGAACTTAGAAACACAAAATCCTCTTTTGCAACCCTGAAACAGATTCAGGAAAATATAAAAGACATTGCACTCAAAAACGGCGCCAAAACTGTTGCGCTGCATGTTGATGCGTCAAACAAGCCGCTTGTAAAACTCTATGAAAAATTCGGATTTAAAACCGTTGATACAGAGCAGAACTACTTTGCAAACGGAGATGACGCACTTTATATGGAGGCAGATGTTGCAGAACATGCCGGTACTCCTGCAAAAGCACAGTCAGCACAAACAGTATCGTTTAAAGCTGACGGACAATCTCAACCTGCTGAAATAGCAACATCTTCAAATCTTTCAGACCTGAAAGCAGGCATGGAAAGCAAAGCAGGAGAGAAACTGCTTGAAGAATTAGGAATACAAAATATTAATAAAGGCGAAAATTCAAAGTATTTTGATTCCATAATTCATGACTTGGGCGAAGAATTTGTTGATTTTATAAATCAAAGAAAAGATATTTGCACTACTAAATACATATTCATTTCTTTTATGGACAAATTTGCGAACACAGCAAATGCTGATATGGCTAAATTTATCCATGACTATAAAAAAGGCGGCGGAGAATTCAATGAACATGAATTGCAGGCACTTTGTCAAAAACCTAAAATGTTAAAAGACATTTCAGAGTTTTACAGGATTGCACAGGAAACTGGTCTGGGTGATGTAATTGATGCAAATGCAGTCTGGAAAACACTTACTGCATTTTCCGGATATTTTGAGCCTGGCAACGCTGATGTGATAAGGAAAAATCTCACAGCACTGAAACAGAGTGCAATAAAATTCGATGCAAGCAACGGAATGACTGTTACGCTTATCGCAATGGGTAAACTTAAAGACAAATCTCCTGAAGAACTGCTCTCACTTCTGACTAAAATAAATGATGCAACAGGCGGTAAAACACAGAATGACAAAAGTCTCAGTTCGCTTATTGAAAGTGCAAGGACGCAGCCCGAAACTTTTGATAAAGTTTTAGAATACGGAAAACTTTTCGGAGGAGAATTAGAAGATTTTAAAACCTTTGCAAGTGCAGGCGGCGGTCTGAAATTCCTTGTTGAAAACGGAGAAGCCGATATTATCAATAAAATGCACGACATCGGCTGTACAGCAGAAGAAGCGGTGAGCGTAGTCCAGCAGTTTGGGTCACACGGAGACAACACACTGAAATTCTCCACTTCGCCTGAAATGTTGGAAACACTGATTATACTGGCAAAAACGCCCTCTGAAACTCAAAAAATCACAGGAACACTCGTTGCACAATACAGGAGCTCATTTAAGGTTGGTGATGAGAGAATTGCAAAAAATCTGCTGGATATAGTCAAACTTCTGGACAAAGAACTTCCGGGATTTAAACTACCAACCCCGCAACAAATATACATACTGAGAGACTGTGCGTATTTCATAACAACAGGTGAACTTAAAAACATAATACCAGAACTGAAAGGTTATGTAGAAAATCCGTCATTAAAAGATTTGACAAATTATGTAAATTTGAAAAGACTCAAAAAAGATATAGAAACAACAATATCATTACTTCCCCGGGATAAACAGGAGGTTATGAAATACCTCTGTGCGCCGGAAAATATACTCAGACATAAAGAAGTTATAAATTCTAATAAGATAAAAGATCTGAAAAAAATTGCTTTAGGCGACCCCAAAATAGTAAAAGAAATGTATATTTTACCTGATGATGTTCTAAAAGCAAGGAGAAGCCAGTTCTCTTTTAACGAATTATCACAAATAGTTTATCTGAAACCGGAAGAATACGAAGTATTCAAAGGTCTTATGGCTGTTGATTCAAAGCAGTTTTTTAATAACGATTCAGGTCAGTTTTCAGCCAATACTTTGTTGGAATTTACAGCACAAACAAATTTGTCAGGTGCGCCGCAGCCGGCTGTAATCATAGACAGGGTGAAAGAGCTCACTATGCTTAAACAAATACCGGAGATAAAGACACCGGGACTGAATACATATGAAAAAACAGAATTTTTAGCCCTGCCTGAAAATCAATACAAAAGGGTTAAGGAGCTCTATATGGCTGTGAACAAACCTGCTGTTCAAATAAAAATGGCAGCAATGCTTCCTGATGAAAAGTATGCAAAATTTAAGTCGGAATATGTTGATAAAATAGATGAATACAAAGAGCTGGAGTTTGACACAGCTCTGCAGGCAATGCAAAAAAGCGAAAAGCTTTTTGACGTTGTCACTGAGCTTGCAAAAACCGGATTGGAGAACTCAACTCTTAACAAAGTAATAACACAAGTAAGCATTAAGGATTTCAACAAAACAGAGTTTATTGATAAACTGAAACGATTAAATCCAAATATTAATATAGATGTTCTTGGAAAAAATATTAATATACAGCATCTTGAGCCAGAAAGAATAAACGATTTTCTAAAAACTTTGCTTGACAGTAAAAAACAACTTCAGCACAACGACAGGGCACCGCTCACAGACCAGAGTATCTATGAAATGTTTAATAACACCGGTATTAGATTCGGGCGTAATAAGTACAGAGAAATGATAAAACTGTTTTCTGTGCTGGATGATGAAACGCTAAAAGCATCTTTATCAGGAAAATATGACGGGGTTCAACACATGCTGGATTTATCAAACGAACTTGTGTATTACGGTGTTGACAAAATTTCTGTGCTTAAGGAAAAACTTGCACAGCTTCCTCTGCCCCAGCAGCGCCTTGATAAATTCTTAGCAATTATGGAAGTCACCAGAGCAAATAGTGATGACGCAATGGAGCTTGTAGAGCTTATCAAAAGCCCTGCTGTCACAGATGCACAGAAACAGACAATGCAGCGCATTTTTGCCTCCGGAAAGCCTTATGCAGAACAGATTGATGATTTTATCAAAGAGATGAATGTTCCGAAATCTTCCGAAAACAGGGTGCGTGAATTTTTGCAAAAAAGAAAATTCAACGAACGTATCTCCATAAAGACCGTAGACACAAAAGCGCAGCTCGCAAAAATTGAAAAGACTATTGCAGCGACTATTGCTAATGACAAAATGCCGCAGGATAAAAAAGACGCACGACTTGCCCAGCTTAACACCCAAAAAGAAGAGCTTAAAAACCAACAGGACGGAACAACCATAACCATGAGCCCGCGGGCACTATCTGATTTAACGAGAATGGTTGAACACCACGTAAATCAGGTCAATAACGACATTGCGTTTAACCGTGCAATCACAAACAAAATCTATAATAAACACAACGTTAACCCCTCTGAAGAACTGCAGGATAAAATAAACTACGACCAGAAATACACAATAAAACTCCTCAGCGCAAACCAGGAGTTTTCACCTGAATACAGAAAACTCATCGAACTGATGGACCAAGACCCGAACAAACCGCTTTCAGAGCTTCGTGAAACCATACCAGAAAATCAGCAGACAAGAAAACTTTTTGAAGAAAACGGTCTTGACTATGAAAAATGGACAAAATTCGATGAAACCTTTGAAAAACCGTTCACACTTGAAATAGATGCCCGCAGCGCTTTAGCGTCTGTCCAAAGGAACGCTGCCGCAGAATTTTCATCCGAGCTTTTCTCTAATTTAGCTCAAAAAGACAAAACTTTTATTGAGTCTGTAATTGCAGATGTTTACAAAAATAAATTCAAAACAGAAAAGCCGGATGGATACACATCTGACAAAGGTTTTCTGAAACCCGACGGCACAACACTTAACCGCCAGCAGCATATAACACTGATTCAGGAGGTTATAGACAAAATTAAAGAAAACAAAGAGTTCGGCATAGAAAAACAAGCAGACGGAACTGCTAAATTAAACGGAAACGTCAACGAATTTCTAAACCACCTTGAATCAAGAATAAAAGACCTTACTGACGCCGCACAGATAAAAGACATGTCAGAAGAGCTTTACGTAAGACTCTCTGACGATGACGACGTAGGACGAAATCTCTTCTTCGGTAACCATGTACACTGCTGCACATCCGTTCAGAATTTCAACGGTTTTGCCCAGCCTCAGCACCTCATGAACACCTATGTCAGAGGTATTGAAATAGTAGACAAAAATGGCAATTCTTATGGCAACTCAATGTGCTATTTTGCAAAAGTGGACGGAAAACTCACCTTCATAATAGACAGTTTTGAAGCAAACGGAAAACTCGGTGCAAGCAAAGACGTAACGGATGCAATTATCAGTACAGGAAAACTAATCTGTGCCGAGATGGGACGTCCTGATGCGGCTGTTATGCTCGGCCCGAATTATAATAAAATTGACAAGAGCAGATTTACAGAGACAAACGGACATATAATAGAAATCATAGGACGTGCCCCTGAAAATACTTATATAGACTGTATCGGAGGCAGAGGGGATATAAATATTCCCTCAACGGAAAGACCAATGAACGAAGTCACAAATCTTGCCCCCATAAGCAATTTCCGTCCGAATATAAAAGGTGTTGAAACACTCTCACAAAGAGATGTTTGGAATATAAACCAAAACGCACATGATATTGTAGCAAGTATTCACGCAAATACGGCCGAATCTTTGCAATCTATTGAACAGCTCTTCGGTTTGAAAAAGGGAACAAATCCTGACGGTTTAATACTTATGTACCGCGAAAAAGGCGAACAGGGTTTAATCAAAAAATATTTCAGAAAAGTTCTTAAGTCTGACGAATTGATTAGAAAATATGAAACAGGAGATTTTTCACCGGAGGAAATTGCAGAAGGAAAAGCTCCGAAAACCCCTGAGGGCACTGCAAGGATGATTAAATCCATACAAAAAGAAAGAGAAAATTTAATTAAAAATAAACAAACAGCTATGCGCAGATTGGGCGACTCTCAGGGTGCAAGAATTGTTATGAAAAATCCTACGCCTGAAAAAATTGAACAATTAACACAACAAATAATTGCCGGAATAGAAAAAGGCGAGATTACGGTTATTGACTTTGAAAACTACGGAAAAAATATAGAATCCACTTATTTTACAAAAGAACAGATATTAAGGATTAAAGAAACAAACGGCGGTAATAACGAAAACATAAACAGTATGCCCATAGAAAAAAAATCAAATTATACAACCGCTCAAATGATACTAAGATTGAAAAACGGAACATATATAGAGCTGCAAATCCGCGGTGAAAAGATTGACGAACTTGCAGAGGCAGAACATATTCTCTATAAAATAAGAGAAGGTGAAGGCGGTCCCGCTGCTGTAGAAACAGCTTACAACAAAGTACTTGCCGATAATGATATTCGCACCTCATATGAACAATACATAAGTAAATGGTTTGATTTTTCAAGACAATCAGAAATTGGGATTGCAGCAAAACCGCCCGAACTCCCTGAGGGAATTGACAGGGTTCTTGATATGAATTATCTTATGAATCTTGTTCGAAAAGGTCTTGTTCATTAACAGTAGCAAAAAATAAAATATTCTGTTTTAATATAATAAAAAATTAAGGAATAAATTATGATAAAATTCACCCCTAATGACTACAACTCAAAAATTAACACAAATTTTAAAGCAAATGACAAAAAGGACAAAAAAATGGATGACATACAGGAACTGGTAAGAAAAGTTATAGACGAGGCAGAATTAAAAGTCACAGATGTCGGGCCTTTTTCGGTAAAAGAAGAACAAAAAGATACTGACCCGTGTCATTTTCTCAGTTCTTTCGGTGTTATTATAAAGCCGCTTTCATCCTCAGATGACAAATCTCCACGTGTTGTCAGATTTTATGCAA
>CALUQS010000038.1 GCA_944322975.1 Candidatus Gastranaerophilales bacterium | reverse complement strand
CGTAATTCTTTGAAAACTTCTCTTTAAAATCATTCATTGCTGCTTCAAAGTTCGCTACATCTATATTCTGTGCTCTCACTACAGCAAGTTCCTTCCTGTATTCTAAAGAGTTCAACGCTGCATTTCTCAAAACCGTGATTATCGGAATAAAAAACTGCGGTCTTATTACATACATTTTCTCGTAATAATGCGACATCTCTACAATTCCGTTGTTATACAACTCATTCTCAGGCTCAAGCATTGAAACAAGAACAGCATACTCACACTTTTTCTCACGGCGGTCTTTATCCAGTTCTTTTAAGAAATCAGTATTTTTCTTCTTTGTAGAAGTAGTATCAGCTTCGTTTTTCATCTCAAACATTATTGAGATAAATTCATTACCGTCAGTATCATAATCCCTGTAAATATAATCACCCTTACTGCCTGATTTAACCTCATTATCTTTTTCAAAATAAGCAGCTTTAAATCCTGTAGCACGCAACTTTTCAAACTCAATCTCACAGTGCTGTTCAAGACTTTCTCCTACCATTTTTGTAGATAATTTCAGCTTGTAATCTTTTAAACGTTCAATTTCATCATTCTTAAATTTTATCTCTGTTTCATATTTTTCTTTAAGACTCTGTTCACGCAGTTTATACTCTTTTTCAGCCAGTTCGCTTTCATTAGTAATCTTTAAGATAAACTTTTCCTGAGCAGTAAGTTTATTGTTCATGTCTACCACAATATTTGCAATTTCACGCTCTTTGTCTTTATTGAAAGATTCTAACCTGTATTTAAGTTCATTAACTTCACTGTCTTTTTCTGAAATAATTTTGTTAATCTCAGCCTGATTTGCTATTTGAGCGGATTTTATCTCTGATTTTAATTGTATTATTTCAGCTTTATTAGCATTTATTTCCCTGTCAAAGGTTTTCTCCATTTCAAGTCTGGCAGATAAAAGCAGGTTCTGTTTATCTTTTTCAAATTGAGCTTCTTTGTCTTTTAAATCTTTTTGAAACTCTTTGTTTCTAACCTGTTTTACAATAGCAGTATAAAGAGTTTCATCTGCCTGAAAAATTTCTCCGCATTTCGGACATTTAATTTCGTTGTTCATTTTTTCTTCCTTTCGTTTTCTTTGTGTAAACTGTTAGGTACCTAGATGACTTAAGAAAATGAAAAGGAAAAATTTGCCTAGGTGCGGAAAAGATAAAAAATAGGCTAAAACCGAATATTGTTAAACGTTTTGACCTATTTAGGGTAAACTTGTATACATATCCCCTATAAGATTAGTAGTAAAATTTAACTTTTTATATTAAAATTCAATTAAAGGGGATAAATTATGCCGATGAAACATTCTACATATTCAGTAATAATTGTTGGTAGTGGCATAGCCGGTTTATATGCAGCTATAAAACTTGCACAAATGGCAAAAGTCCCGGACGGAATCCTTTTGTTAACTAAGTCAAATTTATCTGAATGTAATTCAAGATACGCTCAAGGCGGTATTGTCGGAGTATTAGACGAAAACAAACAGGATTCAATAAGCTTGCATGTAGCTGATACAATAAAAGCAGGCTGCGGACTATCCGATTTTAATGTAGTCAAATTTATCTCTGAAAACAGTCAGCATGCCATCAAAGATTTAATGGCATGCGGTGTGGATTTTGACAGAAACGAACAAAAGCAGCTTAATTTTACTCTGGAAGGCGCGCACAGTGTCAGAAGAATACTCCATGTCGGAGGGGATGCAACGGGCTATGGAATAGAAAAAGCTCTTGTTGACAAGATTACTAATGACAACAGTGTTTCATCCAATATAACAATTTACGAGCAAACTCTTGCCGTTGAATTGTTAATTGACGCTAATGACAGTTGTCGCGGACTTATTGCCTTTAATACAGCAACAAAAGAATATGAGGCCCTTTATGCACCTGTTACTGTATTGGCTACAGGCGGTGCCGGTCAAATTTATAAATACACAACAAACCCGTCTGTAACAACAGCTGACGGTCTTGCTCTCGGAATTAAAGCCGGGGCTGAAATTAAAGATATGGAATTTATTCAGTTCCATCCTACGGCACTGTCGCTGGAAAACAGTGATTCAAGATTTTTGATTTCTGAATCTGTAAGGGGTGAAGGCGCAAAACTTGTAAACCAAAACGGTGAATACTTTATGCAAAATCATCCTCAAAAGGACTTAGCGCCCAGAGATGTTGTTGCAAGAGAGATATACGACCAGCTAGCCAAAGGAAATAAAGTATTTTTAGACGCATCTTTTATTGGCGTTGAAAGATTTAAACATAGATTTCCTAATATTTACAAAACCTGTCTTGAAAACAATATAGACATAACCAAAGATTTAATCCCTGTCTCACCGGCAGCACACTATTGCATGGGCGGAATTAAAACTGACGTAAACGGAAAAACTTCTGTAAATAATCTTTATGCAATAGGTGAAACTGCCTGCACCTCATTGCACGGCGCAAACAGACTGGCAAGTAATTCGCTTTTAGAATGTGTGGTTTGTGCCTATGAACTTGTAAATACAGTGTCTAAACAAAATTTACAGAGCTCAAAAATTATAGACGAAACTGTTCTAAATACCATCAAAAAATACACTGATAACGATAGTTACAGTATAAATGAAAATAACATTTCAGACCTCAAAGCAAAAATTAAAAATATTATGTGGGAAAATGTAGGTATAATTCGTACAGAAAATTCTCTTTTATCAGCGTTGTCTGAAGTCAATAAAATAGAACAGCAATTCATTAATAAATACAAATGCTCTTCACTGGATGAATACGAACTCAGGAACATGGTGATTGTAGCAAAATGCATTATTAATTCCGCACTCAACAGAAAAGAATCTATAGGTGCCCACTATAGAGCTGATTCCAACAATTATACACAAGCAGCGGAATTGACTGAATCAGTTAATTCTGTTAACAGATCTAAGGATGAAAGCCATGACACAAAAATTATTGCATGATTTTATTGTTGAAGAGCATATTAAAAATGCCCTCAAAGAAGATATAGGCTTTGGGGATATTACTACTGACTTTTTGTATGATGAGTCAGACGTGATTACTGCACAGCTCAACACAAGAGAAGATACAATCTTATGCGGTATTGACGTATTTAAAAAAGTTTTTTCTGTTTTATCAGATAAAGTTATTGTAAAAGCTTTCTATAATGACGGAGATTACATTAAAAAGGGGACAACTCTGGCAGAAATAAAGGGACCAGCAAGGGCTGTTTTGACAGGGGAAAGAACAGCTCTTAATTATGTGCAGAGAATGTCAGGTATAGCAACACAAACAAAAAAGTTTCAGGATGCTATTTTTCCGTATAACGTAAAAGTTACAGATACCCGCAAAAACACTCCCTGCTTTCGAAGGTTTGAAAAATACGCTGTAATGGTCGGCGGAGCAAGACTTCACAGGTTTAATCTCTCTGACTGCGTCATGATTAAAGATAATCATATCCGGCATGCCGGTTCTGTAACCAGAGCTATTGAATTAGTAAAAGAAAATTTATCCCATGCTCATAAAATTGAAGTTGAATGCGACAATTTTGAACAGGTTCAAGAGGCAATAAATTCAGGCTGTGATATTGTAATGCTCGATAATATGCCTGTCGATGAAATGAAAAAATGTGTAGATTTTATCAACAAAAGAGCTATTGTCGAAGCCAGCGGAAATGTTAAAATAAATACAATAAATGAAATAGCCTCATGCGGAGTAGATGTTATATCAACCAGTGCAATTGTCGCACAGGCGCCTGTTATTGATTTAGGATTGGATATATTATAGATGAGTTTTAAAATAATTGTATTTATCAAACAAGTACCGGATACAGATGATATCCGCTGGACTGAGCAGAATACAATACAACGTGAAGGCCTTGAATCTGTTATAAATCCATATGATATTGGTGCTATACAGCTTGCTAAAAAAATCAGATTATTGTTAGAAGACTGCAAAATTACAGCAGTTACAATGGGCCCGCTTCAGGCAAAAGCAGCTTTGAAAGAGGCTATTGCAATGGGTTGTGATAACGGGTATCTGCTTTGTGACAAAAAATTTGCAGGTTCTGACACACTTGCAACCGCTTATGTTTTGTCTCAGTTTATAAAAACCGAAGCAAATGATTTTGACTTGATTTTGAGCGGTTATCAGGCTGTTGACGGTGATACGGCGCAAACACCGTCAAGTTTGGCTCAAAAACTGAATATTGCTCAAATAACAAGCGTAAAAGAACTTATTGAAATCAATAAAGAGTATTCGTTGTGGCAAAAAGAAACTCCCGAGGTTACACAAAACATTAAAATATATCACCCTGCACTTATTTCCGTAAATATTAACAATGCTGAGATTTTACCGGATATCAACGGATATATCAAAGCTCAAACTACTGATATAACTGTATTAAGTGCAGCTGATATTGAGGCTGATATCACAAAAACAGGTTTTGCAGGTTCGCCTACACAGGTAAAAAAGGCTTTTAGGCCTGAAATAACCCGTGCTACAGAGCGATTAAGCTTTGAAAATAACGGACAAATTTCTGACTATATTATAAAATTAATTAACAAATGTAAGGAACAAGATGAAGTTTAACACACTTGTTTATATTGAAACTAACAACAATACAATAGAAAAAGTATCAAAAGAGATTATTGCCCATGCCAGACAGTGTTTCAAGGACAATGAGATATGCGGTGTTGTTGTAACTGACGAGATTACAACTATTTTGGAACAATTTAAAAATGCCGGGCTGGATAAGTTGTTTGTTATCCAAAACCCATTACTTAAAAAATTTAATGTATCGGCATATTGTGACGTCTTATCACAATTAATAAACGATATTAAACCGTCAGTTTTTCTTATGGGGGCAACAGCTAACGGACGTGAACTTGCACCGAGAATAGCTTCAAAACTTGAGATAGGTCTTACTGCTGACTGTACAGACCTTCAGCTTGATGAAAACAGTAATCTTCTTGCCACACGTCCTACATATGGCGGAAAAATGATGGCAACTATTATTTCTAAAACTACTCCAAACTTTGCTACAGTAAGGCAGGGAGCATTTAAACATAAGCAGTTTGATGTAAATAATACTGAAGTGTGTTTTTACACACCTGAAATGTCTTGCCTAAACCTTTTTTTAAGCCAGCTTGAAGTCCTTAAGACAGAGATAAAAGAACCAAAAGAAGATTGGACAGAATCAGAAATCATAGTTGCAGGTGGATTGGGGCTAAAATCAAAAGAAAATTTTGGACTTATATATAAGTTTTCTGACCTAATCGGAGCTAAACCCGCAGCCTCAAGAGCTGCTGTTGAATTAGGCTGGGCGTCGCATGACATACAGGTAGGACAAACAGGTAAATCAGTAGCACCGAAACTTTACATTGCTTTAGGCATATCAGGCGCGCTGCAGCACATATCCGGTATAAATAACGCTCAAAAGATAGTTGCAATAAATACTGATAACAATGCACCAATTATGAACATTGCTGATTTTGCAATACAATCTGATGCTGTTGATGTGTTAAATAATTTAATAAATAAATTATCAAACTAACCCCTCTTTTATTGCCTTTACAGCTGCTTGGGTTCTGTCATCAACAACAAGTTTCTGTATAATATTACAGACGTGCGCTTTTGCTGTATGCTCGCTTATTGTCAGTGTATTGGCTATTTCTGCATTTGACTGTCCGTCTACAACAAGCTTAAGCACTTCATATTCTCTTTCTGTCAGGTTGCCGTGCTGTGCCCTGAAAGCTGCGCGTGACGTTTGTTTTTGAGGGATAAAACAGGATGATTTGTCTCTGATAAGCGGCACAATTTGCGGGTCTAACCACATTGCCCCGTCGTTGACTGTTTTTATAACCATAAGAAGGATTTCAGTATTAATATCTTTTATTACATAGGCGTAAGCGCCTGCACTGAGCGAATCCATGACTTCTTTTTCGTTTATATGTGATGTTAACATAACAACTTTTTGTTCAGGGTTATTCGCGAGTATCCTTCTTGTTGCTTCTATACCTGATATATCTCCCAGCCCGATATCCATTAGTATAACATCAGGCTTTGTAAGCTTTGCCTTATCTATTGCCTCTTTTCCGCATTGTGCCTCTGCTATAACGTTTATATCAGGTGTTTCATTAAAAAGCGATTTTAGACCAACTCTAAGTAACTTATGGTCTTCAACCATAAGAAGTGATATTGATTTCATAACAAATTCCTCTCACACATGAATTTTCTAATTAAAATATAATTAAATCTCATTAAAACTACATCACCATAAAAAATTTTTGAGTATCATAATTTTTAATCTTAAAACTTGAAAACATTTTATTACTTATCGATATATAATGATAAATTCAAAAAGACTTATTTATGACTAGTCGATATATATTGATAAAACTAATCAATTGATTTTTGTTTTATCATTGTATATCGTAACGTTATATAACGATAACAAACTTAACAATTATGAATTGTGTAATCAGGAATTTATAATATAAATATGTGCAATGAAAATGTAGGCTCATATTTAAAATTTGTTTTTACGGACGATAAATCTGTAGGACTGTATAATAACGATGTCGGTGATATTTATCACTCTATATTCGGTGCAAAAAGTGAGGCGGAGGGCAAGTTTGTTGCACCGCTGGATTTTATGAATAACTTTTACAATAAAGATAACCTGAAGGTTCTAGATATCTGCTATGGAATAGGGTATAACACAAAAGTTTTATTAAAAAAAATATTACAAACTAATTATCAGGGAAAAGTTCATATAGATATTCTTGAATACGATAAAAACCTTGTAACAATTTCACCTTTTATAAAAGATAGCTTGTTTAAATCTTTCCCTGAGATTTCTTATATCTTAACTTCTTCGTTAATTAATGAAATTTATCATAATAAATCATTGTTACAGTTACTTGTGTCAAATGCTCAATATTCGAAATTTTTTGAACCGTTTTACAGGCGTTTAATTCAAAAATATCATTTACTGGGGTATACTTATTACCATTATAAACAAAATAATGCGTTTTTACATAATATATATTATCACTGTATATCGCAGCGCATTAAAAAACCTTATAATCGCTTTAAAATCAATGATTTTATAATTAGGCCGTATTTTGATGATGCAAGAACAACAATTAAGGCGTTGAATACACAATATGATATTATCTTTTTAGATGCATTTACTCCTGCTAAGCTCCCTACTTTGTGGTCTTATGAGTTTTTTAAAGAACTATACAGACTTTCTGCAAAAGACTGTATTCTTGTTACATATTCAAATTCTGTTGCAATAAGACATGCTATGAGTGCCGCCGGTTATTCTGCAGGTAAACTCTTTGATAAAGATAACAGACACTGCGGTACGATTGCATCACGAAATAAAAATTTAATTAAGAACCCTTTGGATGATTACGACATTGGCTTAATGCAGACCAAAGCTGGTATATACTACAGAGATAAAAATTTGAATTCTACAGTGCAAGAAATAATAGAACGATATTGCAAAGAAAAAATGACTTCATCACTTCAATCATCCAGTCAATTTATAAAAAAATATAAATCGGAGCATAACAATGGAAAAATATGATTTAACGATTTGCGGCGGCGGCACGGCAGGGGTTGCTGCCGCTTATATAGGTGCAAAGTACGGATTAAAAACGCTTGTTATAGAAAAAAGGATTCATCTGGGCGGGACAATGACTTCTGCGCTTGTTATGCCAGTTATGAAATCTAACACAAGAAATATAAATTGTGAATTTTATAATGATTTTATTGATGAACTAAAGAAATTTAACGGTCAAATCACATACTGCGACGGAAATCCAGGCTGGTTTAACCCTGAACTTTCCAAACTGGCGCTCGACAGCATGCTGGAAAGAGTAAAATGTGACATATTGTATAATACTGAAATTTTAGACGCTTTTACGGAGGGCAGAACCGTAAATAAAATTTCTGTTATCTCAAAAATGTTATCATTATATGTCGAATCGATTTATTTTGTAGACGCGACAGGCGACGGAAATTTTTCAAAAGCTTTAAAAAATAATATGCTAATAAATCCAAAATCACGCCAGCCAATGACTTTACGTTTTCAAATTTCTAATATTGATATGAAAACTTTTGCTGATTGGCTATTAAAAACTGATACAGACAGAAGTGTTACAACAGTGTGTGAGGTAGACGGAGAAATTCACTTGTCTACGGCTTGTACGTGGGATAACAACAGACACTGGGGGTTAAAACCGGTTTTTGATAAAGCGGTTGAAAACGGTGACCTTAATATAACAGATACTGCATATTTTCAGATATTTACGATACCAGGTATGCCCGGCTCTATATCTCTAAATTGCCCGAGAATACAGCTGGATAAAGATATTGACCCGCTTGACCCGTTTGCGCGTTCAAAGGCTCTAACTCTTGCCAGAAAACAGATTTGGCACCTTTATTGCTTTTTAAAGAAGTATTTTCCGGGGTTTGAGAAATCTTATATCTCGAATATGGCTGATATGGTTGGTGTAAGAGAATCCAGACGTGTTGAAGGCAAAAAAATATATACTAAAGAAGATATTTTAAGCGGACAAACTTACGAAAATCCTGTCTTACATGCGGACTATCCTATTGATATACATTCATACAGTAAAGACGGCTCAACACTTATGCCGACAAGTGTGGATTATGAACTGCCGATAGAGTGTTTAATGGCCTCGGGGTACGACAATTTGTATATAGCAGGAAGAATTGTTTCTGCCGATTTTCAGGCACAGGCGGCATTAAGAATACAATCATCGTGTTTTTCAATGGGCGAAGCAGTTGCAAAAGATGTTTATAAACGCATACACGGTAAATAAAATATGTTTGTGCTACATTATTAATATGTTTACAGGTCTTATAGAAGAAACCGGAAAAATTTTAAAAGCAGATAAAGAATCCAACTCTCTTTATCTCACTGTTCAATGTGACAAAGTACTGGACGGCTTAAAAATCGGAGATAGTGTCGCTATAAACGGCGCATGCCAGACTGTTACACAGATTTTACCAAACGGATTTAAAGTTTTTGCCTCCTGCGAGACTTTATCCGTAACAACCTTTAATGACTTAAAGGCCGGTGATATTGTAAATTTGGAAAGAACATTACGGCTTTGTGACAGATTAGACGGGCATATGGTTAGCGGACACATTGACGGTGTCGCAACTGTACAAAACATAGAAAAAGACGGACAAACAACTATATTTACCTTTGAGTGCAATAATACCCTCGCTTTTCAAATCGTTAAAAAAGGTTCTGTAGCTATAAACGGGGTAAGTTTAACTGTTGCGGACATAATAAATAACAGTTTTAAAATTGCTGTTATTCCTCACAGTTTAACTAATACAAATTTAAAATATCTAAAAATTAATGATAGGGTTAATCTTGAAACAGATATCATATCAAAATATGTTGAAAAATATTTATTATCGAATGATAATAATAACAATATAGCCACTACCATTGATATGAATTTATTAGAAAGAAACGGGTTTCTTTAAATGTTATTATCTGAAAATATAAACAAATCAGACTCTGCCTATGATTTCAAATTTGATACAGTAGAAGAAGCAATTGAAGCCATAAAACAAGGCGAAATGATTGTTATTGCTGATGATGAGTCTCGTGAAAATGAAGGTGATTTAATTTGCGCTGCGCAATTTGCCACCCCTGAAAATGTCAATTTTATGATAACAGAGGCCAAAGGCGTATTGTGTGCACCTATAAGTCCGGAAAGAGCCAAAAAGCTTGGGCTTGATTATATGGTTAAAAATAACACTGATATCAAAGGGACGGCTTTTACCCAGAGTATTGACGCTGATCCAAAATACGGTGTCACAACCGGTGTTTCGGCTTATGACCGTTCTGTTACGCTTAAATTAATTGCACAAAACACTTCAAAAGTCACTGATTTCAGACAACCCGGACATATTTTTCCGCTTATTGCAAAACAGGGCGGTGTTTTAGAAAGGGTAGGGCATACAGAAGCCAGTGTTGATTTATGCAAATTAGCCGGTCTGGAAGATGCCGGAGTATGCTGCGAAATTGTTAATGCAGACGGTTCTATGGCAAGACGTGACGATTTAAGAAAATTTGCTGACAAACATAATCTTAAGTTCATAACGGTTGCCCAGCTTATTGCATATAGGCTTAAAAATGAAAAACTTATGATTAGAGAGGCACAGGTAACTTTGCCGACAGCCTTCGGTACTTTTACTCTCATAGGATACAGACACGCGTTAACAGGACAGGAACATGTCGCCCTGTTAAAAGATGACGGCTCTGACAAAATACCGCTTGTCAGGATGCATAGTATATGCCTTACCGGAGATACATTCCACAGCTTAAGGTGTGATTGTAACAGCCAGCTGCAAAACTCTATGAAAATGATTGATGAATACGGTAAAGGTGCTGTTGTTTATCTAATGAATCACGAGGGCAGAGGAATAGGTATAGTTAATAAAATTAAAGCCTATGCGCTTCAAGATAAAGGCGAAGATACAGTTCAGGCAAATTTGTCACTCGGATTTAATTCTGATTTACGTGATTACGGCGACGGCGCCCAGATATTGCTTGATTTAGGCTTTAAAAAGTTTAAACTTATTACAAACAACCCTCAAAAGATTATAGGACTGGAAGGATACGGTCTTGAAATAGCTGAAAGAGTGCACGTAGACTCAGAGTGCACAAAGTATAATTATAAATATTTATGCACTAAAGCTAACAAAATGCATCATATGCTGGAAATTGATAAAATTAAGGAAACATTGGAGCAAAGATAATGACGGAAACATTAGCTTATAATGTACAGGAATATAAAGACGAGTACAAAAACATTTTTAAAGGCGTTTACAACGATTTTAAAAGCAAAGCTTTTTCTCTATACAAGTTTGAACTTGAACCTCTTGAGTATGAGGAATTTTGTTCCAGCCTCAATGCAGGTTTAATTAAATGCTTAATTCTGTTCGAAGAGCAAATTCCGACTGCATTTCTTGTTTACACAACCGAAATCAGCGAGGCTCTGGAGCTAAACATCATACATTGTCTTGGTAATGAAAACCTTAATACAAAAAGACGCCTGTTAATGGACAAATTTATGGAAATTAACAGGGATATAATTAAAGAAAAAGTAATAACATATCCTATGCTGGGTTCACAAGATGAGTTTACACCGGAAATCACCAATTACGGCTTCAAACTCGTAGGGTTGGCTGTGGAAAGATTAAACTTCTCTAACATAGCATCATTGGAGATTTTCAGAGCTTATAAGCAAATTTCGTTGCCGGAAGGGTATAAAATAGTTTCGTGGGATTCTAAGTATAAAGAAGATGTTTATAATGTAGTAAACACTGCCTTTGCAAACACTTCTGACGCATTATTTGACCCGAGATTTTCTACTCGTGAAGGGTGCAAAGACATTGTCAATAAAATAACCGGCGGAATATACGGACGTTTTTTACCCGAATGCTCCTGTGTCTTATTGCATAACAAAAAGCCTGTCGGCATCTGTTTTAGCAATATTACAGCCGGAAGAATAGCAAACATCCCTCTTGTTGGTATGAAGAAGGAACACTGCGGAAAAGGTCTCGGCGAGGCAATGTTATACACATCTCTGTCAAAATTGATATCTAAACACCTTAACCACCTCTCGGAAGTCAATGCAAGTACGGAAACCGACAACTATCCCGCACTAAAAATGTACAGAAGAATGGGGTTCAAAGAGGATTACTACTACCCGCAGGCATACAGACCCGTCAAATAGTTTAACCGGCTGTTTGCCTGCTTAGTATTATGCATATTTATTATGCAATTCTTCCTTTAAAGCTTTGTTCCAACTGTTTTTCAATTTCTGATTGAACATGGAATTCTTTTTTGCCGTTCTGATGGTTCTGTCTGTATTTCATCATTGAATAAGGAACAATTAAACCTAAGAACAGGCAGGTAATACCCATATTTGCAGCAACTGAACCAATCTTCATATTTCTGCATTTTTTAAGGAAGTTTTCAATATCAGTATGTTTAATTGCTTGCTTGTAGAGTTTGTCAATGTTGTTAGCGCAATCATCAATGCCGGAGGTGCTGATAAATTGATAAGGATCAATTTTGTGTGTATTAACAGCCTTGCCTGTCAGTTTTTCAACCCAGCTGCCATTGACAATTGTTTTGATTGCACCTGAGTGCTTAGCTGCTTTAATAACCGTATTATCCTGATTTTTTGCGTCATAAATGAATTCATATAACGCTTTTTTAGCATTGCTTAATGCAGCTTTGTTAGCATCAGTATTATTGGTCTTGAGATTTTCTTTAGCCGTTTTAACCGCATCAGTCAAATGTTTAACTGTTTTTACATCTTCAGCAGCTTTACCGGTAGAAATAGCGTCTTTCATATAACCTGAAGAAAGTACTTCAGCGTGAAGTTCAATCGGTTTTCCGAATTTTTCACTGATTTTTTCAATACCCTGCTGTACATATCTTCCTGCAACATACAGGAAAAATAACAGGCTGCCTTCTTTAATGGCTGTTTCAGCAAATTCGGTTTTAGTTCTGGATGCGATAAGTCTTTCACCGGTAATACCTGCGTCAACTATAAACAAGTTCTTAACCGGATCAAACATAAATCCGCCAAGAGCAGAACCTAAACCTTTAAACGATAGGTTTTTGTTTTGATTTTGAAGTTGCCCGTTGTCCTGTCTAAAGGCTTTAAATGCAGGGCTTTGTGCAACATTGTGATTATAGAAGTGTTGCTCTGATTTTTTAGCCCAGAACTGTTTTTCTATCTCTTTTTTAGTGTAATGTTGTTTGACTTTAACAAGTGTAAAGAAGGAGGCAAGAGTTAATGCCGTAGCAGCGGCAAATTTGCCGAGGAATAAGCATTGAGCCTTTTTGGAATTTTTTACAACATTATCAAGTGTTTTAGAAATATTTTTATCGGTAAGTGTTTTTGCATAATTTTGAGCAACACTTAACTGTTCTTTATCTTTTAAGAGTCTGACATCAACATCAGGATTTAATTTTGCCAATTTGTAAACAGAATTATCAAAAGCCCACTTGAAAAAAGGGAGCCCGCCCATCCATATTGCCTGAGTGCCAAATTCATCAATAAATCTGTCTTTTGCTTCTATTTTCCCGCCTGCGTCGTACGAAAAAGCTGTCATCCCTGTGCTGTTAACGACGTCCTTAGTAAATAAGGGGAGTAAATTTGAGTGATCGCCAAAAGTTGAAGTAATTTTATTAATTAACATTTAAATTTCCTTTATACACCGGGGGTATAGCGTACTATAGACCCCATACCAAGTTCATAACTAATACAATTTGAGCATTTGCCCTTGATTGTGTATATCGTCGATTATTAAACATTTATATTTTCTCCTTAGATATTTTTTTAATACTTGTAAAAGTTTATTTGTGCTATATGTACAACTGTTTTTTATATATTGTAACAAATTTGAGATTTTAACAGACAAAAAAGCCTTCCGAATTTATCAGAAGACTCCACAAATTCTGCTCTATGCTCATGCGGTAATACCGCAATCTTTTCAAAATATTGCGAAGACTTCTAGTTTGTATAAAACTGTCGCTTTTGGTATTTTCTGATTCTCATCTTTGTTTCGATAAAAAATGTTAATACTACACTATATAGTAATACATAAAAATAATATTTTGTCTACTGTTTTCATCCGTTTTTATGAAAATTTTTTAATAAATAAATCTCAATATTTGGTTATATAAAATAATTGATGTGCTAGAATAAATTGAAGAAGAAACAGTATTACTTTAAAAGGAGATTAGAATGGCTCACGAATTGAAAGTTTACATGGATGCTGATATAGACAAAAGCAAAATCCTGAATAAAAAAGTTGCCGTTATAGGTTATGGCTCACAAGGCTACGGGCAGTCAACCAACCTAAAAGACAGCGGCGTAGATGTTGTTATCGGTGCAAGACTCGGCGGTGCTTCTGCAAAAAAAGCACAGGCTGAAGGTTTAAAAGTTATGAGTATTGAAGACGCCGTTAAATGGGCTGATTTGATTCAAATCCTTATTCCTGATGAAGTTCAGGCAAAGGTTTATGAAGAGCAAATAAAACCCAATATGCGCCCCGGACAATACCTGATGTTCGCACACGGTTTTAATATTCACTTTAAAAGAATTGTTCCGCCTTCTGATATCAACGTGTTAATGGTTGCACCAAAAGGTCCGGGACATACAGTCAGAAGTGAATATCAGGCCGGCAAAGGCGTTCCTTCATTAATAGCAGTATATCAAGACCCTGCCGGTGATTCAAAAGAGGTTGCACTTGCTTATGCATCAGCTATCGGCGCAGGCAGAGCCGGTATTTATGAAACCTCTTTTAAAGAAGAAACAGAAACAGACCTCTTCGGAGAACAGGCTGTACTTTGCGGAGGTTTGTCAGCTTTGATTACCGCAGGTTTTGAAGTTCTTGTTGAAGCAGGTTATTCACCATATATGGCATATTTTGAATGCTTGCACGAAATGAAATTAATTGTTGACCTTGTAAATCAAGGCGGTATTTCAGATATGAGATACTCAATTTCTAATACTGCAGAGTGGGGTGATTTAACAATAGGACCAAGAATTATAACACCTGCTGTTAAAGAAGAAATGAAAAAAGTGTTGAAAGAAATTCAAGAAGGCAAATTTGCTAAAGAATGGATTGATGAATACAATTCCGGTATGAAAAAATTCCGCGAACTAGAAAAAGCCGGCGAAGACCACCTGATAGAAAAAGTCGGTAAAGAACTCCGCTCAAAATTTGCCTGGAAAGACAATGATAAAATCATAAACAGAGATAAAAATTAGTAACACATTGGATACTAAAATATTAAGACCGGAAATCAAAATTCCGGTCTTTTTTTATGAAAAATTGACTTTTTGTTTTAAATTATTAAATTCAAAAAGGCTTATGGATAGTGTGTTTTTAAACCAATTGTAACAGTTTTGTTACAATTACACATAAAATCCTAAAGTTTTTAAAAAATATGCCGACTATATAAGTAGATATGCAAATTAAAAAACTATAAGGAGTATTAGCAATGGGAATGGCAGCATCACAAGCCAGATACCTCGGCTTAACAGCAAGAAAAACAAACGTTGAATATGAAGGTCAACAAGTAAACCAGGAGAGAACGGCTCTGGCAAATCAAAGCGCCGGTTTATTTAACCAGATGTTGTCGCTTAATGTGCCAACTCCTCCTTCTGCTAATGACTATACCAGAACAGAGTATGTATTTACTGACAATTCTACAAGCCAGAAATACACTATCGACAGCATATATAAAAATCCAACACCGGATGAAAACGGAGACTATCATTATACAATTTCAACATACAAATCTACTACCGATGTTCTCTCAAACAGAGCAGAGATAATAAGCACGGGTAATAGTTCAAACAGATTTACTATATCCAGAGGCGAAGATGACAAATACACGATACAAATCGGTCATAACAGCACACATACACTTATTGAACCGCAGGCTTATACTGCTTTAACCTCTAAATTTCAAGAAGCTGACGAAAAAGCCGGAATTACTGACAGCCAAATCAGTGACACAACAACATACTTTAAATTCACTGACGGCAGTGTTGAGTACTATATACCGACAACAGCCGAGGTTCAAACATTAGATGATTTAATGAATTATAGCGGCACACTTGTTATGTATTCAGCAGAAAGTACTGCAAAATCCGAATACAAAACATACAATGATGCAATTTTATCATCCGCAGGTGACGGCACTGGCAGATATGAGTCAGTAACCTTTACCAATGAAAATGGTGATGTTGTTACTTGTACTCTCACTCAGCAGACCACACAGGATGATGAAGCTTATGACGCAGCAATGGAAACATATAATGCCGAAAAAGCAATTTATGACAAAACAATAAATGAAATCAACGCACAAACAGAAGTAATTCAGCAACAGGATAAAACCCTTGAATTACACCTCGATCAATTAGACACAGAACAACAGGCAATTCAGACAGAAATGGACGCAGTTAAAAAAGTAATTGATAAAAACATAGAAGAAACATTCAAAACATTTGCATAATACTCCAATTTCAAACCGGCTTTTTAAAGTCTGCTTGAAGTTAAAAAGCCGGTCTTTATTTAAATTGCGAGTACATCAAACAGAGGATTTTTCTTTTAAGAGACTTTAAAAATTGTTATACAAACAATTATAATTAAGGTAATAAAACTTAATATAGAATGCCTTAATTGTGACAAATCGAGAAAGATAATTAAATTTTAATGGTTAGTAAGTAAGAAACGGAGCAAACAACTATGGGCATGGCAGCATCTCAGGCAAGATACTTAGGTATTACAGCAAGAAAAATTAATGTAGAATATGAAGGGCAGCAGGTCAATCAACAAAGAACAGCACTGGCAAATGAAAGTGCTGGCTTGTTTAGAAGACTTTTATCTCTGGATTCACCTACCCCGCCGACTCAATCAGATTATTACACTGATGTATATCAATACAGTGACGCATCAACAGCGGATGGCAAGGTAACAGTTTCTTCAATTACTCCAAATGAAGGTACTGACCCGCAAACATATACTGTTATTACAAAATACAAAGAAGATGTTCCGCAATATAATGTGTCAACAAATCAAGATGTTTTTGTAAACAGTTCAGCGAGCGGCAATAAAATATATTTGAGCAACGGTAACAATTATGACCTTTCAAACAGCATAACTGATTTGCCGCAATACATGCTTGATGAATTTAACAATAATCCGAATTTGACCTATAAAAATGAATCATCAGATCAGTATTACATGTTTACGAATTCAACAAACGGTTCAACCTACTATATAAATGCAACCAAAACAGGTTTTGATCCTACTGTGACAGGCAGCCAGAATGTAGATTTGCTGAGTGTTATGACAGTAGAGCAGGAGAAAACTAAAACTATTAACAATGCGACTGTCGGCACCTCCTCATCAGGCCTTTATAATTCAATAGGCTGGACAGATGAAGAAGGCAACCAGTATAACTATGACCTTTCTGTAGCACAAGAGTATGACGAACAGGCATATAATGACGCTATGGAGCAGTATAACGTTGATAAAGCAAATTACGAAAAAGAAGTGGCTGATATTAACGCAAAAACAGAAGAACTTCAAGAAACCGACAGAACTCTTGAGTTAAGACTAAAACAACTTGACACCGAACAAGAGGCACTGCAAACAGAGCTTGAATCAGTTAAAAAAGTTATTGATTCTAACGTTGATAATGTATTTAAGACATTTCAATAATTAATTTGATAGAAAAATGTGAGGGCAATATGTCTTATAAAAATGACGGATATCTTGTAATAGCGAATAAATTTGGTAAAGCAAGCTCAGATGCTAAGGCAGAATTATTCGAAACATATGACAGATTAAGAGACCTGACTGTCAGCGGTTCGGCTCTTGACGGCGGCGGTTTCGGTACTGCAGGGAGTTTTCTGTGGCAAATTGCAAGATTAATTTCGCCAAGCGCCTTTATGCCGATTATGGGCGGAAACACTTCAATGAATATCCCAGGTACTTCATACTGGTCGCCTATAAGCGGCGGTAACTCAATACTTGACAGCGGCAGTGCTTCTTTTGGTATTACGGATTTAGGCAACTATCCGGGTTTTCCAAGCGGAGCAGCGCCGATAGCCTGGGGCTTTGGAATGGACACAAGCTACACTGACGGAACAATTACAGGCGGTGCTTCAAGCTTGTATTCTGCAAGCAGCATCGGCGGGTCAGTAGGACTTAATGCCGCAGCATACGGCGCAGGTGTTGCTTCAGGTTTTGGAGTACCGGGGACAACGTGGGTATTGCCAGCAGCAGGTATTGTTTCAGGCTTTGCCGGTGTGGTTCAGGCAATGGCTCCGTATATGGGCAGTTTTGGTCTTGGTGCAACTGTTTTAGGCAACTTGCTTCAGGGTACATCATCCGCCGGACTGGCTGCTTATCAAAACATATCCGGCAGTATCTTGTCAAACGCCGATACAATCCTTTCAAACAAAGTAAGAAACATTGAAACTGTAGTAAAAATGCTCGACACGCAGGGCGATATCGTCAAGAAAATGCTTAAAGACGATATTGAAGGCAACAGCAAACAAGTTCAAAATATGTAATTATATAAGGGATATGATGTCTAAAAATTCTCTCAAATCAGTGAAAAATTTGCTGGTATACTTTGTTATACCCAAAAGAATTGTAAATTTTTATTACAATTTATTCGTTAATCACTCAAATTTGCTAAAGAAAAACGAAAATATACCGATAAATAATATAGAGCACAAAAACTGCCTGTCATTCTTTAAAATGGTTTCAGGCAGTAGTATTAACTTTATATATTAAGAATTATTAAAATAATCACAATATAAAGCAATAATATAAAGTGTTCTGTTTTTATTGTAGTGTAGGTCCAAGTGGACAAGGAGTAAACATTGTTTCAAGCAGCTTTAATGACAAACTTGCAAAAAATAGTTAACTTCTTTGGATACTTGATGTCTTATCTTAGAAGGCATAATCCGCTGCAAATATTTCTTGCTCAAATTACAGCAATGGTTAAAGATTACCTGACAATGAACCGTAAATTAAAGATGGCAAAGTACAGAGTAAACTACCAGATGTACAAATTGAACCAGATGGAGCAGTTGATAGCCGAAAATAACGAGCACGTTTTCCTCAGGGGGAACAAAATTAATCTGCAACGATAATTACTAGACAAGGGTGGTCCTATTATGGGCATGGCAACAGCACAACTGAGATTAATGTATTTAAACGCTTACAGGCTTGACCTCGAGTATAAAGTACAATTAATTTCCGAAGCAAAAATGAATTTGTCAAAAACCTGCACTGACCTTCTTAACGTAGGCAGTGATTTAGACTCTGATGACCCGCTTGTAAAAAAATTGGAAGCACGCAAAGAACGCTTAAATGTTATGGAAAAACAACTCGATATGAAGATGGAGCAGTATAAACAGAAATTGCAAATGATTGAGACCGAGTACCAATCCTGCGAACAAATGCTCCAAAAAAATATCGAGCGTTCATTTAAATACTAGTAAATTTAGCTTTCTGATTTAGAGAGTTTTGCATTAGACATTGCTAGCTTAATAAAATTCTTTGCCTCATTTACAGGCACGGCAAACCCTATGCCTATATTTGATATATTATTATCCGGATTGTAAATTGACTGGCTGATACCTATTACCTCGCCGTGAATATTTATGATTGGCCCGCCTGAGTTACCCGGGTTTATAGCTGCATCAGTCTGGATTTTATTCTTTTTATAATCAATTCTTGAGACAATGCCTGTCGTCAGTGTGTTGCTAAAGCCAAAGGGATTTCCAATGGCGAGAACCTTTTGACCGACCTTAACTTTTTCGGAATCCCCGAGAGAAATTACGGGTAAAGTCTTTTTGGCATCAATTTTTAATATCGCAAGGTCATTATCCTTACCCATAACTGATATTACATTACCCTTAAATACCTCACCGGTTGAAATTGTAACCTGCACAGACGGAGCCCCCGTAATAACATGAGAACTGGTAAGAATGTAACCTCTTGAATCAATAATACAGCCGGTTCCTGTTGAAACACCGTCGGGCAGGTCTGCTTCAATTAAAACAATAGAAGGGGACGCTTTTTCATATATTTCTGTAATAGTAGTATCTTCATCATACCTGTTGACATCAATAATGCCGCAATAAGCGGAATTAAACGAATTCCCAAAGATTGTAAGACAAAGAAATAACATAACAACAAATTTGCGCATAAAGTTCACTCCTCATTCTCTAACAATAGTTTACGGAATAATTATTAAGCACGGCAGAAAATATATTCATACAAAAATGGCGCTATATAAGAAGTATTATATTTTGTGCCAAAATAATTATTCAAAAATTATATTTCTTTTTAAAAAGTTATGTTTTATAATTTTGGTATGACAACAAAAGAAATAAACTCATTTACACACTTTGATAACAATGTAATATCATACCTGACCGGTATAGTCGGACAAAATAACATAATAACAGATTCGGAAGGTATATACGCTTATTCGTTTGACTGTGCGCATATACCCTTTAACAAACAATACCCAAAAGTTGTTGTATTTCCTCAAAACACACAACAGGTCAGTGATATTTTAAAGTTTGCAAATAAAAAGAGAATACCGGTAATACCAAGAGGAGCTGCAACAAACCACGCAGGCGGTTGTAATCCTGTCAAAGGAGGTATAATACTTCATTTTTCTAAAATGAATAATATTTTAGAAATTAATAATCAGGATTTAACCTGTAAAGTCCAGCCCGGTGTTGTTGTCGGAGATTTACAAAGTGCACTGAAAGCCATCGGGTTGTTTTTTCCGCCCGATCCGTCTAATCTTGCGGTATCTACAATTGGCGGGGGCATTGCACTTTCTTCAGGCGGGCCAAGAGCTTTTAAATACGGAACTTTTAAAGACTATGTTCTGGATCTGGAAGTCGTAATGGCTGACGGAAGCATTATAAGAACAGGTGCACCTACAGTAAAAAATGTTACAGGATACAATTTAACCCAATTAATGGTAGGCTCTGAGGGCACACTCGGTATTGTTACCGAAGCCACATTACGACTTATACCTGCACCCGAAACCAGTAATGTAATGCTTGTATATTTTGAAACAATTGAAAATGCCGTAGACGCTGTAAGCGGAATAATTAATAACCACTTAACACCATCTGTTATTGATTTGATAGATAAAAAAACAGTTCAAACTATAGAAAACTTTTATCCCACAGGGCTTTTGTGCGACAAAGATGCTGTTTTGCTTATAGAAATTGACGGAGATACAGCCTCTGTCAAAGCTCAGGAGCAAAAAATCATAAAAATTTGCAATGAATACGGAGCAAAACAAATTGATTGCGCACAGGACGAAATGCAAAAACAAAAGATATGGACTGCACGCCGCTCAGCCTTCGGCGCCTGTGCTCAATTAGCACCTAACGTTATAACGGAAGATGTTGTTGTTCCGCGATCTAAAATATCAGAATTGTCAAAAGGCATACTTGATATAAGCAGAAAGTATAACTTAATAACCATGGTCATGGGGCACATTGGCGACGGCAACATCCATCCTAATTTTGCACTGGACTTGAGAGACATAAAACAGAAAAGAAATTTTGAAAAAGCTAAAGAAGAGTTGTTTAAACTTTCAGTATCTTTAGGCGGTACATTATCAGGCGAACACGGTATAGGGTGTCAAAAAGCTAATTTTTTACCGCTGGCGCTTGATAAGACAACATTACAGCTTATGATTCAAATAAAAAAAGTTTTTGACCCTAATTATATTTTGAATCCGGAAAAAATGTTGTAAAATATAAATATATTTAAAAAGGAGATTATAGTGAAAAATTGTGTAATTTACTGTACAGTGCCTAATGAATTTAATGCTAATCTTATTGCAACAACGCTTGTTGAAGACAACCTTGCTGCCTGTGTAAACATAATTCCGGCAATTACCTCCATATATAAGTGGGAAGATATTACCCAAAACGACTCTGAGCTTTTATTAATGATTAAAACTCAGGAAGAAAAATTTAAGCAGGTGGAAGAAAAAATTAAAGAACTCCACGAAAACACTTTGCCTGAAATTATCGCTGTACCTATAGTACAGGGCAGCGAAGAATACCAGAACTGGATTGTAAAAGGTACATCATGAGTTTTCTGTGTGAAAACTTAAATAAAAATTATAAAGTCCTATTTACAGAAATGGTCGAGTATGTACGTACTCTCGGTTTGACTGTTAATACGGCAACAAAAGCACGCGGACATCAGGGTTTTTTCTTGAAAAACAGGATAGATATATCAACAGACCTGCCGGATGAAAGAAAAATAGAAGTATTAATACACGAATTTACCCATTATATACATTACAAAATCGATACAGATATAGCAAAGAACCATGGCAGTCTTGAAAAATTATTTCCTGATTCTGACCTACAAAAGCTGGAAAACGAGCTTTATAATGTAACCAGATATTTTGACCAAAATAAGGGGTACAAAGCTTTACAGGAAAAAAGAGCAAATATCATTTCAGAAATTAAAAAATTGTCCTCAGACATAAAAAAAACTTATCCTGATTTCAAACGTTCCGAGCCTTATAAACCAATAGAAAAAATTATAAAAAAAACTGATGCAAAATACCTTCTGAAATATGACAGGGTTAAGGTGAAAACAGCATTTTTCGGTTCAGTAAACGACTATTCAATCAATACATTAGATAAAGATTTTCCGCAATTTAACACAGATATTAAAAACTACATATTGCTGAAATCTAAACAAAGAATGCTAAAACGCATAAGTTCCAGAATAAATAGGCTTGACAACTATTACAAGCGCCCCAGCGAGCTTTTTGCAAGGTTTGTTGAGGCATTGTTTATTGACACAAACAAAGTAACACAAATTGCACCGTATGCGTATCTGGTGTTTTGTAAAGAACTCACAAATGATAAATACCTTGAATTAGCGGAATTTATTAATAAGTTTTTTTAAAATATAAATTCGAGTATAATTGTAGTTATGAAAAAACATCTTTTGTGGATAGCAGAACTTATGATTTGGTTAGTGTTGATATTTTTGTCGGCATTCATAAGTCTTTATATCTACAATAAAAATATTAGAGAAAAACACACTTACTATGTGTTTTTTAATGACGTAGACGGTTTAATCAAAGGGTCGCCTGTTAAAATACAGGGGTATCAGGTCGGATATGTCTCAGACATTGCTATTGTTGATGAGGATGTGTTTATCACATTTATAATAACTGACAAAGATATAGTTATGCCTAAAAAAATCGCTGCAACAGTTGAATTCACCGGCATGGGCGGCTCAAAATCACTGGAGCTTTATGTTCCAAGAGAAGGTTCTCTGGCTAAAAATTACATTACAGCAACAGAGCCTAAACGTTTGCAGGACTTTTATGTATACCAGAACCAGATTGCTACAGACATTATTACAATGACTACAAACTTCATGAATATGATGACACCCAAAAATACAAATACAGTTGTCAATTTCATAAAAGACCCTATTGCACTTGAGCAAATCCACAACATACTTGATATAGTTCAAAACAAAGAATCAGCTTTGCTGGAAAAATGGAGCAAAAATGGAAAACAAAATACAAAATAACGTTACTGTTGTCAAACACCCGCTTTGTGAACATAACTTAGGGGTTATAAGAGATAAAAATGTAAGCTCAGACGGTTTCAAAAATTCGATGAAAAGGCTTGCTGCAATACTGATTTTAGAAGCAACCAAGAATTTAGCGCTTAAAAGCTATAGTATAGAAACACCGATTAAAAAATGTGATGTTCAAAAACTGGATGATGATTATAAAATTATTTTTGCGCCTATTTTAAGAGCAGGTCTAGCAATCTCCGATGTAGCCAGCGCAATAATACCTGATGCAAGTGTACAGCACGTAGGAATGTACAGAGATGAAACAACACTGGAACCTGTGTGGTATTACGACAAAACACCTGTTCTATACGAAAACCCGAAAAAAATTAAAGTCTTTATACTGGATCCTATGATTGCAACCGGCAATTCAAGCCACGCAGCAATATCATTATTTCTTAAAAAAGGCATATTAATTGAAAATATTGTATTTGTCTCAATACTCAGCTGCCCGGAAGGTCTTAATCTTTTGTGTAAGGATTTTCCTGAATTAAAAATTATCACAGCAAAAATTGACGAAGGCTTGAACGAGAGAGGCTATATTGTACCGGGACTGGGTGACGCAGGAGACAGACTTTTTAACACTTTTGAGAAGTAACTATGTTCAAATTCGAAACAGTTAATAATAAAAAAATATTAAAATCAACACTGCTGACAAAAGCTGAGCACTTATTTACAACAAGAGACTCTGTTGTTACATATAGAGATTTAGAGCAATTAATTCCGGAATGCAGAAAAAATCTGCAAATTTTAGCAGATTATCTCAATATTACTGTTAAAGACTTTATAACCCCGGTTCAAACACACTCAGCCAATATTCAAACAGCACAAAAAGGTCATAAATATGAAAATACAGATGCCCTTGTAATAAAAGATAACGATATAGCTATAGTCCTTAATTTTGCTGATTGTACCCCCGTAATACTCTATGATGAATTAAATAATGTAGGTGCAATATCCCATGCCGGCTGGCGTGGTACTGCTGCCTCCATTGTCCCAAAGACTATAGAATTTATGCACAAAGAATTTGGTACGGAACCTCAAAACATAACAGCCATTATCGGGCCTGCAATATCCTTAAATAATTATCAGGTAGACGAGGAGGTTTTTAAACAAGTAACAGCAACTTTAAGCAAAGAATACAGTGATTACTATTTATATAATGCCGTTATTCACAAATATAATATTGACTTAAAAACGGTTAATTATCATCAACTTAAAGAACTAGGAGTAAAGAGAATTGACAAGTGTGAATATTGTACTTATGATTCGGTTGATGTATTCTTTTCATACAGACGTGAAAACGGAATTACAGCACGACATAGTGCAATACTTAAACTAAAATAATAGGGGAGTTATAGAAAATGTCAGTAATAGACAAAATTTCAGCAATAAGTGAGACATTAAGCAAAGTATTCCAGTATGCACAGGCGAATCCTGAAATTAAAGAAGATTTTGACGAATATCTTAAAACAATAGGCGCCTTTAATGCTCCTGCCTCACAAATAAGCTCTATTCTTGTTACATATGTTTTTGAAAGAGCCTTCCATAGAGGTACGGATACGGTATTTTCGATGTATTTAAAAGACAATCCGGATGTTGATAATGATACAAAAGAAATTGTTAATGCACTAAAAAAATCTATTGATGCTCTATTTGAAGTAATAAAAATCAATAAAAACGGGTTTGACCTGCTCAGCCTTGTCAATGAAAAGAAATATTTTGCAATGCCGCTGGTCAAAATGAGCCACTTAAAAGGAATATTTAAAGGGAATTACATACTCGCAAGAATATTTCCTTATGAAAATGAGTATTACATCATAGAAATCCGTGAAACATACTCATCACTCGATAAAGACAGAGTACTGAGATACGCTGTAGCCAAGATTATTGAACAGCCGGAAAATTTATACAAAGATAACCCTGAAAAATTATCCGAAATTGAAAAAGAAATCGCCAAATTCACTGAAAAATTTATTGAATGTTTCGGCACAGATGAGATTGTCACAACAAATAAATATGTAGACCAGCTTATAAGTGATTTTAATGACTACTACTTTGACTCTTCGGAAAAAACTCCGGAACAAATAAAAGAACTCATAAAACCGGTTGAACAGTATGCATACTTTAAAGTTCCTGAATTTAACAGCAGCTACGATACTTATATTGAGTCGTCTCTTGCAGGGTTTTCCAGCCACAGTTCCTGCTACGACGTCGGAGTAATTTTTGATAAGGATTTAGGCATGTTTATTGTTCCGTTTTACGGTACACTCTGTCATATTTTAGAAACAGAAAACTATAAAGAAGTATCAGGCTGGGCTGAATGCCTTAAATCTTTTATGGAAAACGATAAGATTCCGGCAAGCCTTGTTAAACGTCTTGCAGCAAGATATCCTAATTTTGTTGATGTATTAAACGATTTATACGGCACTCAGATGTCTATAGACGAGTTTTTGGAAAAATACAAGCTTGATTATCTTAAAGATAAAATTTATTCGCCTACAAGCGTGCTATACTCC
Source organism: Candidatus Gastranaerophilales bacterium (assembly GCA_944322975.1). GTDB lineage: Bacteria > Cyanobacteriota > Vampirovibrionia > Gastranaerophilales > Gastranaerophilaceae > Limenecus. Next base: position 39,074 of record CALUQS010000038.1, on the reverse strand, counting down.
TCTAAAGCATTTGCCGATTTGATGGGATTTATTCCCACCCCTGAAGAAACCAAAGCAAAAGAAATCCAAAAGACTGTCGGCGCTACAGTAGGCAGAAATGACCCTTGTCCCTGCGGAAGCGGCAAAAAATATAAAAAATGCTGCGGAGCTATGGTATAATAATACTATAGTCAATTAAAGGGGTTATATGAAACATCTTCTGTCGGGTGTTGTTTGTAAAAACAACGCTGTAAAGCAACAGGTACTTGTTGAGCTGCAAAATGTATGCAGACAATGCCGTGCATGTGATTTATGCAAATCACGAACAGATATTGTTTTTTCATCAGGTAGTGCTGATGCCCCGATTATGTTAATAGGTGATGCCCCCGGACCTGATGAAGATACCGCAGGTAAACCATTTGTCGGCAGAGCCGGACAACTGTTAAACACCTTGCTTGCAGAAGCCGGCATTGACAGAGACAAAGACATTTATATGTGTAACACAATAAAATGTAAACCGCCGCAGAATCGTATACCGACAAATGAAGAAAAACGCTCCTGTCAGGTTTATCTTACAGGACAAATTTCTATAATAAAGCCCAAAATTATACTTTTATGCGGAACATCTGCTTTGCATTCATTTGTTGACAATGATTTAGATATTACAGAAATACGAGGAAAATGGCTGAATATTTTCGATGATATAGAGGTTATGGCTATTTATCACCCTCTGTATCTTCTCAGACAACACTCTACGGAAATAAACTCGCCCAGATGGCAGATGAAAAATGATTTAGAAAAAGTCAAAGTTATGCTTGATGAAATTCGGGCATAACCAATAAATTGTTATTTTACATATATGTAATACTATAATAAATTTATAAATATATAATTCTCTATTAAAGATAGAGGGATGTTATTTTATGAAAAAGACACTTGTTATTATTATACTGTTACTATGCAGCGCCGGCAGCGGATTTGCTCTTGTGAATAATTTAATCCACCGGGGCGGATGCTGTTCTCACCACGGCGGAGTATGCGGCTGCAGCAGCGGACGTGCTTTATGCTGCGATGGAACACTTAGCCCGTCTTGCGGTTGCGATTAACTTATAAAATATTATCAGCTTTGCTGCTATCCCTCTTTATTCAACCATCAGCAACAGCACACTATTATCTTGAAAAAGAATACCAGAATAACTGGTGTAAAGCCAATAACGGAAGAACAGAAGTAAGATTATCGGATAAAACACGGATAGATTGCCTGACTGATACTTATGCAATAGAATTTGACTTTGCAAATAAATGGGCGGAATCTATAGGTCAGTCTCTTTATTATGCCAATTGCACCGGGAAAAAAGCAGGGATTGTAATAATAATGGAAAATCCGCAGAAAGATAATAAATATTTAAACAGACTGTATTCTGTTGCTCAAAAATATAACATAAAGGTTTGGACGATTACCCCTGAAGATATATGTATTTCCGATATTTACAAAAAGTAACAGGATGTTTATACAAACTACTTAGTTACAATTGTTACAAAATCTTAACAAAAAATAAACAAAATGAGCAATTATTGAATACAAAATGTTTTTATTTAGATACGAGGAATTAATTACTAAACACGAGAGGAAAACCAACAATGGGTTATGCAATTTTCACAGCACGAAAATTGATGTTGACCAACCGCGTTAACCAACTTAATGCAAGGATAATGCAGTTGAGCCAACAACAACAAACCTTATCCGACAATGCCGGACGGTTGGAACGCGCTATAGCTAATACGCGCAACCTCTTTTCTAATATTAGTAATGCGTTCCAGATGGGCTATACAATGCAGCAGCAGGCAATGAGTCAAAGCTTATTAAAAGCTATGCAGGAAAGCAACGGCGATATGAACAACGCTGCTGTACAAAATGCATTAGCATCAATGGGAAGTCTTTTAAACGGCGGTGCAAACTTTATGGCTACGCCGATGGGTATGGGCTTAACTATGATGAACCAGTCTATAAATACTATAAACGAAAGCAAAATAAGACAGATAAGAGATATGGAAAACCAGATAGAACTTGAAAAGAAATCTTTAGAAACGCAAGCAGCAGCAGCTGCTGCAGAACTAAAAACTGTAGAAGAGCAAGAGACTAAAAGTATAGAAAACTCTGCACCGAAGTTTGCATAGTAATTTTGATAATCACAAATACACCAAAAACAAAGCCAAATTCAAAAAAAATGAATTTGGCTTTTTACTTAATTAAAATATTTTTTATCAACCAGCTCATCGGGCATAAACTGCTGCTTGTAGTCAGGATTGCTGTGTGTATATACATATCCTTTACCAAAACCGTATTTTTGAGCATCTTTATAATGTGCATCTCTTAAATGCATTGGCGGCGGATAATCCAATCCGCTCATAATATCAGATAGTGCAGAATCAATAGCACAAATAGCTTTATTAGACTTTGGTGCATCACAAATATAAGCAACAGCAAGCGCAAGGGGAATACGCCCCTCTGGCAGACCCAAAAGCTCAACAGCTTTATAGGCATTTGTTGCAATGTTAAAGGCATTCGGGTCAGCAAGCCCGACATCCTCAGCAGCACACACAATCATACGTCTGGCTATAAATCTCGGGTCTTCCCCTCCTGCTATCATCTTTGCCATCCAGTATATAGCGGCATTTTTATCTGAACCTCTCATACTTTTTTGGAAAGCAGACGCCATGTCATAGTGTTCCTGCCTTGAATACTTTATAGTCTTTTCCTGTGCAAGGCTTTCGAGTATTTCTATGGAAAGGGTTCTTTTATTGTCTTTGTAATCAGCCGCAAAGTACGAATTTTCAACAAGATTTAAAGCTAGTCTTGCATCTCCGCCCGAGTATTTTACAATGAAGTCAATCACCTGCTGTTTTAATACAATCGGCCCGTGTTTTTCAGAAAGGTAGGTAAAACCCTTTTGTACAATAGAGTACATGTTATCTTCATCAATAGGCTGAAGCATTAAAACCTGAACGCGTGATATCAGCGCAGGAACAACTTGAAAAGAGGGATTTTCCGTAGTTGAACCTATTAAATACAGAGTGCCGTTTTCAAGATACGGAAGCAGGGCATCCTGCTGGGTTTTACTGTATCTGTGTATTTCATCAATAAAAAGAATGGTTTTTTTATTGTATCTTAAATTTTCTCTGGCTTTTTCAACACAGTCTTTTATATCCTTAATACCGGAATTAACCGCACTGATTTCAATAAATTCGCTGTTTGTGTTCGAGGCAATAAGTCTGGCAAGCGTAGTTTTACCGCAGCCGGGTGGTCCCCAGAATATACAGGAAAACAGCCTGCCCGATCGCAATAGGTTCATGAAAGCTGCATTCGCCCCGACAATTTGATTTTGCCCGAGGTATTCCTCGAGCGTTTTGGGCCGCAACAATTCAGCAAGCGGCACCTGTTTATTAGAATTTTCCAGCGAGTCAAATAAATTCATACAAATATGATATGTTGAAAACATGTTGAAGTCAAAATATGACACACAACAAAAATCCGTTATAATAATAATTATGAAAAATACTTTATACAAACTGCCAATATTAATATTCTGCATTATTATATGCAGCGGCTCAGGCTACAAAGGCAGTCTGCCGGATATAAACACACAGTTTGAATATAAAAGAACAACAATAGAAGAAACTCAACCTTTTTACAGAACTATTGACGAATTTGACCATCCGGCGCAATTCAAAAATGTTCCAAAAGAAAATCCTTCTTATATTGACATAATTTTAAAAAAAGACAAATCATCGCCATATATTAATGACTTAAATGATGTAATTCCGTTATTGGAAAAGCTGCAAAAATGTATACAAAACAACGATAGCATACAAAAATTCAACGCAATTTCAAGTTCAATAATCGACCACGCTGACTATATTGCACAAAAATATGCAGAAAAACCTGAACGATACTATATTTCTTTTTCAAAACTGCAAAATATAGCAGCACATGTCAGATCTGTTGCCACCTTAAGATGCGAGGCGCTTGTATATATAAAATACCTTGCCGCGCAAGGTGAAGGACAAATATACAGTAAAGACAGCCTGCAAGAGCAGATAGATATGCTTGAGCGGGACCTTGATATTACAATTAAAATTCTAAAAGATTCAACATAGCCTTAGGCTTTTAGTTTGTTGTCTGATGCATGACCCGCTAAACTTCTCTAAGTTTGTATTATAAATGCAATCTTAAGACAGGGGGTTACTATGCATATCAAAAAGGTTTTACTTGGATTATCGTTAACATTGTTGTTTTTAAGTATGCCGGCACACGCATATAAAGTGAAAACCTTTCAGCCATTGAGAATAAACCCTCTTGCTGTACCTTATAACCCGTATCAGGCTCCCGGGGTAAATGAGAGTTATCCAAAGATTACCCGGATAGAGTATGCTCTATTTAAAAGAGGATATGAAAAACAAAATATTTATAACAGGTTGTCAAGAATAGAGAGAAGACTTTTTAAAAGAACTTTTAACAATCTTGCACTGGCAGCCAGAATGGATAATATTACCAAGAATATGGATTCAGGCGTTATGTATAATATTTCCAATAATGACCTCGTAAAACTGGAGAGAAAAGTCTTAGGCAGGACATATGAATTTGATGACACAGAATCCCGAATAACAAGAATGGAAAAAGAGATGCTCGGCGCAATGCAAAGCGGTAATCTAAAATCAAGATTAGAGACTATAAAAACAGCCTCTAAACATTACAATTCATATCCGGAAATAATACAATCGCAGACAATTTCACCTCAAACCATTTATCCGCAGCAGTATACAACATCTGCCCCCATGGCATATTATCCGCCTTCATACGGATATTGGAACAACAATAACAGCAGGGGCTTTGGAGGATTTTTAAAAAACATGTTCGGTTCAATGTTCGGTGGAGGTTACGGCACAATGACAGGCTATACGCCTCCTATATATGACCCTTACAGTCAGTTTGACCCGGGCATGGGGCTCAGAAACGAATACAGCAGTAATACAAGAAGCTACTTAAGAAACCGAAACTACGGCAACGGCTCAAGAGTCCAAATTTTAGACTAAGTTAAAAAAGTTTGCTATAATAACACAATCGGATAGTTTATTAAGGAGGTTATTATGGCTAAAGAGTGCAGTTTTGATGTTGTTTCGGAATTCGATAAACAAGAACTTGTTAACGCTGTTGACCAGACAAAAAGAGAATTGACATCAAGATTTGATTTAAAAAACACAAATTCGGACATAGAGCTTGATTCGGATAAATCTATAACTATCACAACAAGCGATGATATGAAACTTAGAAACATTCTGGATATATTGCAAACAAAGCTCGTAAAAAGGAATATTAACATAAAAATTTTAGACCCACAGCCTGTAGAAAACGCACTTGGCGGAAATGTCAGACAGGTGTTTAATCTTAAAAAAGGATTGTCAGCAGAGCTTGCTAAAAAAATAGTTGCTGACATCAAGAACTCAAAAATTAAAGTTCAAGCCTCAATACAGGGCGATCAGGTCAGAGTTTCCGGCAAAAGCAAAGACGATTTGCAAGACGTAATTAAATTGCTAAAAGGAAACGAAGAATCTTATGATATACCTTTACAGTTTCAAAATTACAGATGATTTAAATAAGGAAATAAAATTTTACGAAACCCGGAAGTTGTTCCGGGTTTTCGTGTAATTTATCGGTTAATTATTTTTTGGGGACTTTTAACAAGAACCCGAAAGGGATTAATATAAAAGCTATAAGCGCAAACATCTCAAACACATCAACGTAAGCCATTAATTTTGCCTGAGAGAGCATTTGCTTGTATAAAAGTCCTCCGGCCTTATGGGTTGCATAATTCGAGGCAAATTGCATGAAATTACCGGCCAATGAATGAAGTCTTGTTTGAAAAGCAAGGTTAAAGTTTGACAGGTTGTGTACAAGGTATGTTTGATGAACCTGTGAAAGCCTTGCAACAAGAGTTGATGACATTGATACAACAAAGGCCGTCATTACACACTTGCAAAGACTGTGCAAGCCTGCACCGTTAGAGAGTTCGGATTTTGGAAGTGTTCCCAATACCAGACCGGACACCGGAATAAATACAAGAATTACCCCGACCCCCATAAGAACATTAGGGACTACAACGTAATTAAACGATATGGCAAGGTTTAAATTAGCATACATAATAGTTGATAAACCTAAAAAGAAGAACCCTGAGGCTATCAATATACGGTTATCCAAAAATTCAACCATCGGTCCTATTATTAAAAGCATAATTATACAGGAAAATACTCTCGGGGCCAAAGACATACCGCTCAGCATAGCCGTGTAGCCCATAAGACTCTGTAAAAAGCTCGGTAAAAGCACAATTGTTACATAGATAATCATATTAACAGACGACCCAAGTATTGTACCTATAAAAAAGTTTTTATCTTTAAAAATACGCAAATTAACAATCGGACTGTGATATTCAAGCTCCCAGACAATAAAAAATATAAACGAAAACAAAGAAATACCGGCAAGCCAGCAAATCCATGTGCAATCAAACCAGTTATACTGCTGCCCTTTATCAAGTACAATCTGCATTGACATAAGCCATAATACTAGAGCAACAAAACCTATATAATCAATTTTATCGGGCTTAACCCTGTTTTTAAGTTCAACGATATTACAGTGGACAAGAACAATAGAAAAAATTCCCACAGGAATATTGGCAAAATAAATCCACTGCCACGCCGAGTTATCAACAATAAAACCGCCGAATGTCGGCCCCATGATAGAAAACACCATCACAGCCAGAGCAAACAAAGCCATTGCCTGACCGCGTTTGTTATACGGAAAACTTGCAATTAAAATTGCCTGAGAAATAGGCATCATCGGGCCTCCGCCTATCCCCTGAATAAGCCTTCCCAGAACCAGCATATTTAAACTCGGCGCCAGAGCACAAATCACCGAACCGATAGTAAAAATTGCAATAAACACTTTTAAAAACATTACCCTGCCCATGTAATTTTCAAGCCAGCCGGTCAGGGGAATCAAAATCGCGTTAGCTATCATATAGATTGTGATAACCCAGTTTGCCTCATCAACCGTTGAACCAAAGTATCCGGCAATATAAGGTATAGCAACGTTTGTCGCAGATGTAGCAAGCATTGCAAAAGCTGTCGGCAAAAGTATGGATATTGCAACAAGCCATATTGGTACTTCTTTTTGATGTTTTATATCAGGGAGAGGGTTTCCTGTCTGGGTTACAACTTCAGTCGTGGTCATCTAAGTTTTTCTCCCTTATCTGACCTTAACTTCCGGCACTACCGACATACCGGGTACTATATTGTAGTTTGAAATATCTTCTTCAAAAATTATTTTTACAGGCACCCTCTGTACGATTTTTACATAACTGCCTACAGCGTTTTCCGGAGGGAATAAACTAGCTTTAGCACCTGTAGAACGCTGGATGCTGTCAACTTTGCCTTTGAATTTTTTGCCTGGGTATGTGTCTATTTTTATAGAAACAGGCTGCCCGGCTTTCATATATGTAAGCTGGGTTTCTTTAAAGTTAGCAACAACCCATACTTTTTCCGGAACAATAGCAAACATAGGCTGCGCTGTCTGCAGATAATTACCTAATTCAACTGTTCTGTTTGTAATCAAGCCGTCTTGCGGGGCATAAATCTTTGTATAAGACAGGTTTAATTCGTCAGTTTTAACTTCTGCCTCAAGTTTTTGAATTTCTGCTAAAGTTGCCTCTTTTTTTGCTTTTGCACTGTCGAGCATAGCTTTTGCAGCTTTTTGTCTTTCTATTGCAGAATTGTGGTTAGATTTTGCAACTGTTAAGGCTGTTTTGCTGGAATCATATTCCTGCTTGGAAGCTATGCCTTCTTTATACATTGCAGTGTATCTTTTGTAATCTTTTTTCGCAAAATCAAGTTTTGATGTTGTTGATGCAATATCATGTGTTGATTCTTCCAGTCCTGATTTTGACCTTGTTATATCTTTTTCTGAGATATTTAAAGTTGCTTTAGCTTCTGCAAGTTTGGCTTTTGACTGAGCAAGTTTTGCCTCGTAGTCGCTCGGGTCAATAACAATAAGCAAATCGCCTTTTTTAACAGGTTTGTTATCGTCAATAAGCATTTCTATAACAGGGCCGGAAACCCTCGGCGCTACAGAAACTATATGCCCTTCTACAAAAGCGTCATCTGTTGATTGAAAGTGCAATGCATGCACCATGAAATAAATTCCTATAAAGAAAAATAAAATAGCGGTGACAGACGGAACTATAACTCTTTTCTTTTTATAGCTGGGTCTGTGGTCTTCGCCGTCTTCTTCGTTTGTGTCGTCAGTATCGGACTGATTATCTTGCTGTTTTATATTTTCATCTTCAGGTTTAATTGTGTTTTTGTTTTGTTCGTTACTCATATATTTTCCTCTGATTGTCTTTATTTCTAAATTTTTATATTTGTAAAGTTACCTTGTCTTTCATATTTTTAAGCATCTGTTCAAGAATTTTTAACGTATTTTGTAAGTCGTCATCATTAATACCATGAGTTGCATTTGCCCTTAATTCCCACATAGCCGGCTGAATTTTTTTTCTAAGTTCAATTCCTTCTTTTGTTACAGCAATTTTATAAACTTTGCGTTTGTTAACGTCTTCTATTCTTTTAACCAGCCCTTTTTCTTCCAGAATATTTATAATCCTTGTTACATTTGGACGGTCTTTGTAGGTAATTTCTGAAATCTGCCTTTGATAAAGCTCTCCGCCGGAATCCATAATTATAGAAAGTATAAGGTACTGTTCCGGAGTTATTTCAAAACCATTTTGTGCGTATTTTTGCAAAGCCATGACCCGCCACAGTACACCTGTTGCAACGAGCATAGCACCTACCCTTTTGTTGAGAAGGTTGTTTTGAGTTGTTGTTTCGGTATTTTGCATAGTGTTTACAAAAAAGTTGTACTTAAAAATTTTCTTGTGTTATCATCATAACACAAGAATAAAAAATGGAAGTAAAATTTTATGAAGAAAATACTAACCGCATTAATAACACTTTTATTTGCCGTGCAAATTTTTGCACCGCTTGCCTCATCAAGCGCCTTTGCTAAAAAAAATAAAAAAGAAGAGCAGCAGCGCTCACAACGTTTGCAATACCTTAATTTATCGTGGTGGGAAAAATACAATGACCCGATTTTAACAGGTTACATACAAGAACTCTACGATAAAAACCACGACCTTAAAATAGCAGCCCTAAAAGTGCAGGAATGCGAGCAGATGGTGAAAGTTTCTCTGGCCAACGAACTTCCGCAGGTTTATTTTGACGGCAATCTTGCACGGGTAATGCGCTCCAGCAACCAGCAGTTTGGCGACATGATTATCCCGAGTTACGCTCAATACGGATACCAGTTTCCGTTTACTGCAACGTACGAAATAGATATATGGGGGCAAAACAGAATTAGAACCAAAAGTGTTAAAAAACAGCTGGAAATGATACAACAGGCGGAACGTGCAAGCTATATCTCATTAACCTCTGCTTTTGCTTCAAATTATTTTAACCTTGTAAAAACCGATAAATTGCTCGAAATTCAGCAGCAAATTGTTGATTTGCAAACAGAGATTGCAAAAAAAACCCAAAAGAAATTTGAAAACGGACTGTGCACTGTTAATGAAGTTATTGCCGAAGAAAAAATGCTGACAACCCAAAAAGAGCTTTTAAACAACCTTGAACACACAAAAACGATTATAGAAAACCAGTTAAAAGTTTACCTTGCTGATAATTCAAAAGAAATTGCAAGAACTGACTGCGACAAACTTTCAATAATGCAGGGTCTTCCGTTAAAGATGGACGGCAGCGTAATTGAACAGCGCCCCGATTACATTCAATCGGAAGATAACATCAAAAAAATAGGCTACGATGTCCGTGCGGCAAGAAAGGATTTTTTACCCAAATTTATTATATACGGACAGTTAGGGCTTAATGCTTATCATTGGGACCAGCTTTTTAACAGCTATTCACAGTTAGCCAATGCAGGTATTATGCCTTCATTTGACCTGTTCTCAGGCGGAAGAAAAAAGGCTGTATTAAAACTTCAAAAATATCGTTATGAAGAAGCAAGACATGAGTATGAAAAAGCTGTTTTAACAGGTTTTAAAGAAGTTAATGACTCAACTGCACAGCTAAAAACAGACCTTAAAAACTATGACGAAAGTGTAGAAAGATATAACCTTGAACACAAAAGATATGTTTTAATGGAACATAAAAATCAAATCGGAGCTGCATCCGACCTTGATTTGTTATACAACAAACAAACAGAGCTCATGACAAAAAGAGAAGAGGTTTCTAACAAAATTAACTGTCTTATTTCAACAATAAGCCTGTACAAAGCAACCGGCGGACAGAATTTGTATTCCATCAAAACACCTGATGAACAGCAAGAAACAAAAGAAAATATTTAATATTGTTTTATTTACCGGTTTTTTGCTCTCTTTTTTCAAGTACACTTTCAAACTGTGTCATTGAATCCATTCCCACAAGCTGTTCAAGTGCGGAACGTTTTGACAAAAAATCGGAACGCAACTTGCTCTGTTTATTTAAAGCTTCTCTGTAAAAAACATCCAGCATAATTATCTGGGAGTCAGAAAGACCTTTTATATCGCTAAAATCTTTTCTTCTTTTTGCAACAAGTATGTCCGAGCGCTGCAATGCCTGACGCGAGGTCATGTAATCAAAATAATAAAAGATTATTTTTCTTTGCAGTTCTTCAATTTTTCTTATTAAAACAACCATGTCAGCATCGTTAACTTTTGAGAACTTGTAGTTTAAATCTTTATCGTCAACAGATAAAGACCCAAGTACGCTGCTGCCCATTATAGAAGAAATTGCAGCAATAGGGTTGCCTATACCTATGCCGGCAAGGCTGCCCACAGTAGAAATCGGCTGTATGATTTTTTTTACAATGCTTTCATCGGGCTTGTCTTCATCAGGATTGGAAAGTTTGTATACAATAAATTTTACCGTCTGGCTGTTTTGGGCTGCGCCTATCCATAAAAGCTGTATATCAGCAAGCATGTCAGCAGATTCAAGCTCTGCGTCATCGCTAATTTCTTTTGCTATTTTTTTCAAACTCAAATCAGCATAAGTGATGTTTTTTATTGCCTCTGATTTTTTATCAAGAGTGGCTTCTTTGGATTTTATTACTTTGTTCGATTCTGAAACCTTATATTTATTTTCCGGCGCAGAGCCTACCCCGAGTCTGTATGCAGGCGGCAGGGGCTCTGTTATATCTTCTATGGAAATAGCCAGACAACATTGCATTGAAAAAATCAGAGATAAAAACACAAGAAAAAATCTATTTCTTTTCATTTTTTGCACCTCTGGTTTTATTACTTTCTGACTTTGCTGCACCTGTTGAGGTAAAGAGTTCGTTTTTAAAGGCGTACTGGTATAAATTCAAATTTTGCACTGTTTTTTTCCCTGCCAGACGCTCTAAATCTAATTGATACCTGCGGACTTCTCTTGTTTGTTCAAATTCCTGAAACAATAAGTCGTCATACATCGCACCTGATACAAGCATCTCCATTTTGTCCGCAGGTGCGCCGCTTTGTGCTTTCTTTAGCGCAGCTGAATAATTTTTGTTATATAAAACAAGCCTTTGTCTGGTGTCTTTTACCTGACTTAATGCCATTTTATAGTTGTAATACGAATTTATTATCTGGTCTTGCAAAGATTCAATCATTCCTGCAAGTTCAATTAATTCAGTATCAGTAAGAGGGATTTCTTTAGGGTTATTAACCTTGGCAAGATAGTTGTTTGCGAGTCTTCCGGTAGCGTAAGAAGCTGATTGCACCATATAATTAGCGCCAAAAAACGCAGGCACAAATGAGGCTCCGTTAATCAGCGCGGCAGCTGATTTGGCCAGCAATGAAGAATGATAACGCTGCTGTTCCGGAGGAATAGACAGCTTTTTCATTGCAAATTTTATAAGGCTGTTATTTTCTACGGTAGCTTCCCACAGCATTTCTATATCTTCGATATCTTTTTTTTGCTGCATATCTGCAATGCCTTTTAACGCCTCATCCTTGTCTATTGTCAGTTCTTTTGTCTCTTTTTGAACTTTAGGTGTGTATTCCACCTCGTGTTTATTTATATTGTTAAGTTCTATTTCATCAGCAAAAGAACAACAAAAAAGGTTAGATAGTACTATTAAACTCGCTACTAATTTTTTCATATAATAATTTTATAGCATATAATTTCTTAAGAAGAAATTTTAAATATAATATTGTAAAATATTGTGTAAAAACATTAAGGGGAATTATTATATGGAGAATATATTAAAAGAAATTGCCGACAAATATGCAAAACTTGATTCTGTTTATGCTGTTGTACAGGCCGGTTCAAGAACATCAGACCAGAGTGATGAACTCTCTGATTACGATATATACGTATATTCTGATAAAGATATACCTGTTGATTTTAGAACAAAACTGGCTGCGGCTTATACGGATGATTATGAGATAAATAATCAGTACTTTGAAACAGGGGATGAATGGAATTTTAAGAACAATTGCGGGTTTGATTTTATGTTTCGCTCAACAAACTGGATAGAAGAATGTATTGAAAATGTCTATGACAAACATTTTGCGTCAAACGGTTATACGACCTGTTTTTTGCACAACGTAGCAACTTCAAAAATTTTGTATGATAAAGAAAACTGGTTTAAAACATTGCAAGATAAAATAAAAAGAGCTTATCCGCAAGAACTTAAAAATAACATAATAAAGAGGAATTTAATGCTTTTAAAAGATAAAAAAAGCGCCTCATACCTTGAACAAATCAAACTTGCGGTTAAAAGAAATGACCCTGTTAGTATAAATCATCGAATAACTGCATTTTTAGCTTCGTATTTTGATATAATATTTGCCGCAAATGAAATTTATCATCCGGGCGAAAAAAGGCTCATAAAATATGCAAAACAGCATTGCAGACACTTGCCGGAAAATTTTGAGGAGGATTTAAAGGCACTTTTTAACGCTCAAAACGATGAAAAAATCGTAATTTTAGACAATATGGTTGAAAGACTGAGAAAAATATTACCCGCATAAATACTTAAAGTCTAATATAAATTTTCTTAAGCCTTAATATAATATTTGTGAAAAAGCAGTTAAGGAGAAAAAAAATGGAAAACAATACAGAAAATACTTCAACTCCGCAGGAAAACAAAGGTGTGTGCAAAACCGAGCACTGGATTAAATTTGCACTTGTGTTATTTGTATTATTTATAGCCTGCTATCTTGCCGTATATTATGTACTTGATCAAATGCGCCATGCATATTATGCACCGCCTATGCCAATGCACAATATTGACAGAATCATAAACGAGCAGGAAAAAATGTTTGATTCAATGGGTGCGATGCCTATGCATAACGGCGCCCTTATGCACATGAAATCACCTGTCGAAACATTTAAAGATGATTCCCAAAATGCATATAAAATGATTATTGACCTTAAACCCTTTAACAACAGCCCTAACAATGTGAGCGTTGATGTACAAAAAAATAAAATAAGTATAAACGGTCTGGGCGAAAAGTCAGGCAAGCATTCCGACAAAGTTTATTCTTTCTCACAGAGTTTTGTTTTGCCGGAAGATATTGATACAGAAAATGTTACTAAAAAACAATCAGGGCACAAGTATATTATAACAATGCCTATTGATGATTAGTACGACAACATACAAAAAGATTTTATGTGAAAAACTATAACGGCTTACTTTGTTGTAACAGTTATAGTTTTTTTATAGTTATCAAAAGAAACTATACGTAAAAGATTATCAATACAGGCATTTAAGTCAAGTATGAAGTTTTGTTAAGAAAAATATATTTTTTATATAAAAAATAAGCAATTTTTATGAACAAAAATTGTTTATATAAATACGAGAGATAATTAAGAGATTGAGACAAACAAAACACGAGAGAAAACGAGAGATTACAGGAGGAAACTTTATGTCAAGAGTACTTATTTCTATGCCAGAAAAATTTTTAGATGAAATTGATCAGGTAGCTGAAAACGAAAACCGATCAAGAAGCGAACTCATTCGTGAAGCACTGAGAACTTACATCCACAGAAACAAAGTAAGAGAAAACACACTGGCAGCGAAAAACGCAACAATCTTAGAGGCATTACTGGACTAAAAAAGCTTTAATTTTAATTACTAGACGCAATACTGGACTAACGGGGAATAAGGAATAGGTTTATAAAAAAAAGCGGTCTTGAAAATTCGAGACCGCATTTTTATTGGTTAGTTTATTTATATAGGAATTATTTAGCTATTTGTTGTGTAGTTTGTTGTGTAGTTTGCTGTTGAGTTAATGCCGGCTGACCGAACAGATTTGATGTTGTTTGAGTAGCAAATGCCGGATTAAAGAACAATGACTGGTTAGCTGCAGGCAATGAAACATTTGACATTGCCTGATTGTATATATTCAAATCGTAATCAACACCGTTAAACCCTGGGACTACAGGAATACCTTCAAACAGCGGTGCATAAGCTAATTGTGATGGTGCAGGCTGAGTATTCATCTGAGTTTGTGCCTGCCGGGAATCCGATGACTTATATTCAGCTATTACTTTTTCAGCAGATGCTTTAGCTGCAAGTGCATCTTTATTTTTAGGTTCCTGAGCGAGAATTTGTTCTGCCGCAGCAAGAGCTTGCTGAGCTAAAGCGAGTTTTGTTTCAGGATTACTGTCAATCTGCTGTGTAATCTCAGACATTTTCTGTTCCTGTACTTTTTCTAATTCGTTTTTGCCTGTAACTGCTTTAGCTGCTTTTGCGGCAACTGCACTGCCAACCATACCGCAGATAAATCTACCTAAAAATCCGCCAACAGCTGTACCTACACCGGGACATATAGCAGTACCTAATGCTGTGCCGATTACTGTACCTATAGCATCACCTGCTAACCATCCTGCACCGCCTGCAATAACTTGAGTACCTGTTTTGGCAACTTGTTTCATACCGGCGGAGAATCCAAGCTCCTGGAATGTTGGGATAACCTCAGAGAACAATTTTACTCCGCCATCTAATGCAGTCATCCAGCCTGCACCGGATTTTCCCATTACTTGCCCAAAACCGGTTGTTCTTAATTTTTTATATCCTGGAATATAGTCTAAAGCTTTTCCAATTTTGAACGGCGCTCTTGCTTCATTTGGTGTTACATGCTTTTTCAATATGTCGCCGTATTCTTTTTTCAAATTATCCAGACCTGATTTTAAAGCTTCGCTTCTTTGTGTATATGGATGTGCTGCTTTAACATTTTTTATAGTTTCTTTTATGTTATAGCCTTTTGCGGTTCCGGCTTTTCTTGCATTTTGGAAATCTTCAAGCTCCTGCCCGCTAAGTCCGTTATTTTTCCAGATATTAAATGCCTGTATACCCCCAATAGCAGCAGCAAAAGGCAAAGATTGAAGAGCAACTTCCGAAATAGTAGGTTCAGGAATTACTGTAACAGGCTGTCCGTTTAAAAAATTAACCATATTTTTAACATCATTCTGGTTAACTATAGCGTTACCAACAGCTGCTCTGTAAAATGCTGAATAATTTTGATTTTGACCTGAAATACCATTGACCATAATATTAAACTTCCTATATCTAACCTTATTTATATAAAAACATTTGCTTTAAATAAATTTACTCAATTTTGTTATTTGTAAACAAATGTTAACACTCTGGCAAATTTTGAGACTCAGGTGTTTTATATAAGTGACAAAAGTGGCGGATTTTATATGTTCATTAATAGCAATTTTAATCGTTTTTATACACCTGTTCCCCAAAATATTCAGACTATGCCGTCTGCTTATAATGGCACGTCTAACAAACCAGTTCAGAAAAACAACGGTGAATTCAGACAAAAAACCCTATACGGAAATGATTTCCACGGTCATTTTAATGCATTCAGAAAGTTTAAAACAGTATCTGACAGATTTAAACTTGAAAACCCGACCGGAGACGTAATAATGTCTGGTGATGAATGGGTGGGCTCCAACAGAGATAAAAATATTGCTATTGTAAAAATGATGAACATGTGTAACGTTACTGCAGCTGTACCGGGAAATCACAATCTCGATTATAAGGGAGCGCAGGGGTTGTCAGAAATGCTTGATTTTGCCAAATTTAAAACCCTTGCTTTAAATATGCAGCCTAAAGACAATGCCAGTATCGCTTCATATTCATTAAAAGACGATATAGATGCAGGACGTTTGGCATCATCAATGATTGTTGAAGAAAACGGCAAAAAAATCGGTTATATCGGAGTAGTTCCCTGTGATTTATTCTCAAGACTGAGTACACAGAGTAAAGAAGGTACAAAAGATATAAAGATTTTAAATCTTAAAGAAACACAGGCAGCTGTCCAAAAAGAAGTAGATAAACTGGAAAAACAAGGTGTAAATATAATAAAGCTAGTTTCTCACCTTGGAAAAGACGCTTCTGTTCAAATAGCAAAGAATGTCTCAGGCATAGATATCATTAACGACGGACATTCGCATGACACTTTTGACGGTCTTGTTGCAGGTAAAAACCTGTTTAAATCGCCGAGAGGAGAATGGGTAATTATTACCCAGGCAGGTAAAAACGGACACGCATACGGAGTGCTCGATGTTGTTTACGACAAGAACGGCAGAATAATACAGGCAAAAAATGAAATAAAAAATCTCGATAAGCAGCCTGAAAACCTTGTTATAAAAACTATGGAAGATATTGCACTGGGTGCTCCGGAAACAATCGGCGTAATAGCTCATGAGGTTAAATCAAAGCCGGAAACTGTTCTTGAAGAAAGTCCGTTAAGTGCATTTTTAAGCGATGCTTATTTACAATACTCTGATGCTGACTTTGTTTTTAACAATATGGGAGGAATACGTGCAAGTCTTCCGCCCGGCCCAGTCACTGACAGAGACATTATGGATTTAATGCCGTTTTATAACGACGTAAATGTCTACAAACTCAGTGAAAAAGATATAATAGATGTCTTAAACAGCGCTATTCAGGCAACAAGCAAATACCACAGAACAGGTGCACTGCAGGTTAGCGGTTTAAGGTACAGAATAGGAAAAGATGAAAAAGTCAAAGATGTAGTGCTTGTAAAAAAAGACGGCACACAGATTCCTTTAAACTCACAGACCCCGAGCAGCGACAAATTCTTTAAAGTAGCATACAATACCTTTGTTGCAGGCGGCAGTGAAGGGTTAGAAGCATTAGCGTGCCCAGAAAAAATTATACATAAATGTGAAAAGAATGAAACCCAGATGCTTATAGACTACATAAAATCGTTTAACGGAAAACCTATAGACATCCACGAAGACGGAAGAATCATCCACGAATAGTTTATCTGAAATCATCGGGTATATTGTCTAAAAAGTCCGGAGTTTTAGGTGAAGGTTTGGTTTGCACCTGCGGCTGCGGAGCAGGAAGATTGCTGCTGTTGTCTTTTGGACTTTTATCCGGCAGCGCCTCATTTATGGCTTTTTTTACTTTTTCGGTGAGAATTTTTTCCTTTGTACCAATAGGATTTACCCAGGTAAAAGATTTTACTGATTTCACGCTGTCAGGTGCGCCTGTTATTAAAACAAGAAAATTCTTTGTCTGGTATTTATAATCCGGACTGAGCGCAGGTATCTTGCTTATATCAATTTCCGGAAGTTCAGTATTATAAGAATTAAACAAATTAGCGACAACAGAGCCGTATTTTGTATGTTCATCAAGAAAATCTTTTATTGTCATTGAACCCAGCAAGCCAAGTGAACTTGAAACTTCTGAAGAAATTTTGCCCAGTATTTTTAAGTCAACATCTTCATTAATAAGATTAATTTTACCTTTTATAAACATACTCATCTTTGGACCGGAGGTTAAAACAGGGTTTAAGTGTGCGTACCCTGAAGAAAACTTAATTTTACCTTTCAGATAAGATATGACTCCGGTATCTTGAGGACTTATTGCCTGTTTAGCGCTGTTTAAGCTGGCATAAATAAGTTTTTGAGACAAAAGATTTTGAGCGTATAAGAAATGCTCAAACCGGCCAAGCTGCCCCAATCTTCCGTTTCTTATAAGAACATCTGCACTGCCTTTCAGGGTGTTTAGCTGTTGTTGTGTAGTTATGCCAATCATATTTATTGAAGCATCAAAATCCAATGTTCCTGATATTCCTTTATCAGCAGGCAAAAACGAAGCTGCTGCAGAGGCAGCATTTAACCCTCTTGCCTGTATAACAGCATTAATATTTGTATACGGGAAATTATATGTAATTTTTGCTGCTGCTTTCCCGCCGTATGCATCAGCAAAAAGTTTGTTTATATAAAGATTATTCTTTTCAGCGGTGATTTTTGCCGTAATGTTTTCAGCCTTAATTGCACCCATTTTAAAGGCTTTTATATCTAAATCTCCAGAGGATATTGTATAGGGGAAATCATTACCCGGCGCGTATTTTGCCGGCGTTAAAACTGATAACACCTCCTGTAAATAATCCATATCTATATAAGAAGAGTTAAGTTTTATATAATCGACCTTTTTAGTTTGCCAAATATCAGGCTTTGCTTTAAGCTCCAGGCTTAAATTTGTATCTTTAATTTTTAATGTTTCTATTTTGGCATTAATCAAATTTTGTTTTAAGTCTATTACAGCCTTTTCTGCCTTCACGAACAGTGACGGTACTGATATTTCAGAAACAATAATATTTCCGCCGATTGCCGGAGAATTCAAGTTGCCGCTTGCTGTTATACTGGCTGTTAAATTTAGTGTTCCGTCTTTAGTTTCAGGAATGTATATTACCAGTTGAGCAGGCGTTACAACCGTCAATTTTTCAATCACCGGTGAAGTTGTAATGTTTATTATTTTACCTTTAGCCGTTACAGCTTTTTTCAGTTTTGTTACATCAATATCTTTTAACAGGCTGTTTGTATTGCCTGCATAATACATTGTTGCATCGTCAATTGAGAGAATATCATCATTAACAGCTGCTTTTATTTCAGTAAGAGTTGTTGTACTGTCAAAACTTTTTACCTTAACAGGAGTAACGTAATTATTTGTATTAGCCAGCAATTTTATATTTAAGTCAGTATTATTGTTTGCAGATTTAACACACACTTTTAGAGGCAAATAGCCTTTTGCTCTCATGTCAACGTCTGAAAAAATCAGACTTTTCAAAAACAAACTGTCTATAGTACCTTTTATGACGAGGTCAGATTTAGGAGAGTCCTGATAATCTGTTATATTACCTGACAATGTTAATTTGGCTTTACCGGCATTTATTTTTGAGGGCAAAATCTCTATTTTATCGTTAGTGATTTTAGCAGAAACAATATCTGTATTTATAGTATCAACACCTTGCGGCAGTTTCTCTGATTTACATGTTATATTTTTAACATCAATAGAGCCTGTATATTTATCTTTTTGGCTTGTTGCGTTAACAAGGATTTCTTTAACAGATATATTTAATTTATTTGTTGTTTCTGCTGCTGAAAAATTGTTTATTGTCAATTTTAACACAGGTTTTATTGAATTAAGTTTGCCTTTTATGTGCGAAGCTAAAGTAACAGTACCAGATGTTACCGTAATATTTTTGTCGGGTTTTAGCACAGGGAATGCGTTCATAATGTGATTTAGCGCAAGGTTTTCAGCAGTAACTGTTATATCGCCGACAGCGTGTTTGTCGATACTTCCGGTAATTTTAAGCGGCTGTGAGTTTACAAGAATATCTGATTTTTTTATATTTACAGCATTATTTGAAAAATCGACTATAGCATTTATTCCGGAAATTTCAAGAGGGATTTTTTTATGAGTAATTGCGGCATTAGATATATTGAGTGTACCGTTTGATGTAATTGATTTCAAATCTGTTTGCAGCTTAAAATCAGCACTGAGTTTCCCTTTCATTTTAAATTCAGAAAGGTTATTTTTTATTTTAAAAAGATTCAATACCGGAACGATAGTATTTTGCAGATTAGATATGTCAGCTTTGGGGCATTTGCATATCATATAGATTTTATGCGGCTTTGAAAGCTTTATATCTGCACTGATATCTGTTAACTCATTTGTATCAGTATAAAATTTTGAAATTAACTTTGCGTTATCTTTGGTGAAAACTATATGGAAAAAGCTGGGGGGCAAAGTTTTTTTGCCAAGTTTTATACGGAAATTATTTACATCAGCTTTGCCGCTGATGTAGTCAAATTTTTTGTCTTTTACATGGATTCGTAAATCAGTATTTACATCAGCTGAAAAATCGTATTTATAAAGCTCATCTATTGTAAAATCAAAAAACATTTTATCGGTATTTTCAAACAAAACAGCCGGTACGTTTACCTTTGCAGTGTAGTGAAGATACTTTTTGTTAAAACAGTATAAATCGCCCTGTGTTTCTATAATAATGTTTTTAAAATCAAGACTCTGACGGGATTTGTAATTCTTACCTTTAAGTTTGAATTTTTGACCTGATTCCTTATCTTTTAGCTTTACTATATAACTGTCAACATATATATCAGGAAGTTTTTTAGAAAATTTATAAGTATTATCGGATTTTTTTATATTTGTCTCAAGATACTCTTGAAAGCTTGTCTTGCCGTTTTTTAGCAGTTTTGTCGAAAACTGGAATTTTTGAGCCTTTGCCTTATTCAGTTTGATTTCTTTTTTTAGAAGATACAGAGTAGATACAGTTATATCGGATTTATTTATAATAAGAAACAGCCTATTGTCCGGATAAAAAGCACGTATTTCATCTGCTTTAAAGTTAATATTCAAAGCAGGTGACACAGAAAGTTTGTAATTATGAATATTAACAATCAGACCGGTCTGGTTATTTATTATTTTGGTGAGAAGCTTAGAATAATCGTGTTTGTTTAAAAAGTACGGCAAAGCAAGATAAATAGCCAGATAGCAAGCTGCTGACATAGTGCAAAGAGATATTAAAATCCATTTTAGCGCTTTCATCTTCCTGACTCCGAAATACCTGAACCATTACCTTTTGATTTTAGCATTTTTAATGCTTAATCAGCTAAAATTATATAATACTTTTTATCTTATGTCATTATTGTGTTATAGTTTGTACATTGTTATTTTACAAATCGTGGAGTGTTATGAACTGTTATTCTCAAAAAGTTGATAAAACGATAGAGCCTGAGCTAAAATCATTTTTCCTTGAAAACGGAGCTGTTATTACACCTGTACAAAATGCTCTGTGGCGTGTAAAAACACCTAAATACACCGCTACCTTTTATAATACAGGCAAATTTCTTATTCAAGGAGCAGATGTATCTGATATAGTTTCACAGCTTGAAAATATTCTAGGCTCTGTTTCAAATACAAGCACAGCCTCTACCATTGCAGATTTAGACATCCCTGCCTGTCATATCGGAAGCGATGAATCAGGCAAGGGCGACTTTTTTGGTCCGCTTGTTATAGCAGCAGTACTTGTTGACAGAGATAATACAAAGCTTTTAACTGAATTCGGCATAAAAGACTGCAAAAAAATCGATGATAAAAATATAGCCAGACTCGCTTCTGTTATAAAAAACAACTGTACCTTTTCAGTAGTTACAATTAACCCTTTAAAGTACAATGAACTTTACTCTAAGATGAACAATCTCAATCAGCTGCTTGCCTGGGGGCACGCAAGAGCAATAGAAAATATTCTTGAAAAAAAAGAATGTTCTTATGCTTTGTCTGACAAATTCGGGGATGAAAAACTCATTAAAAACGCATTAATGAAAAAAGGCAAAAACATTCATCTGGAGCAAAGATGTAAGGCAGAGGCTGATATTGCCGTTGCAGCCGCATCAATTCTTGCAAGAGAACAGTTTTTAAAGAGAATGTCGGAATTATCTAAAAAATACGGCTGTGAAATACCAAAAGGTGCATCTTCTTATGTACTTGAGACAGCAAAAAATATTGCGGCCCAATTTTCAAAAGACGAATTAAAAAATGCGGTAAAAACACATTTTAAAACGTATTCACAAATATAAAATTAATTAATCAACTGAAGTATTTTTCAAGTGCAGCTTTGTCAAAGACCTCTATACTCTCTTTATTATGCAAAAATATTAAACACGTTAGCATTGATTTGAACATAGAGAATTCGTTGAGAGAAAACTTTTTCATCAAATCTGCAATATTTTCAGCTAAAAATTCTGTAATTAATGTCTTGTTTTTAAAGACAAGCGAAGTAAAATAATCAAGACCTTCTTTTGTATTTATCCCTTCAAAATACAAAATATCAGGCGATTGAAACTCTATAAAACGCATTGCCTTATCAAGGTTAAAGCTTATATGTTCATTAAGTTCACACTGGTTAACATTTTCCAGATTATATTTTGTAATTGACTCTATTGTCATAACATTTTTGTTATTATTAGTGATTTCTGACAGAATCGAATATATCATATGTGTTTTTCCGCACAATGACGACCCGCAAACAAGTATTATTCCGGGATTATTTATTGCTTTTGATATAATACTTATTTTTTTATCATCAAGTCCGCACTCTGATAGTTTTTTAGGCGGTTTATATATTTTAATGGAAATTCTTTCTCCGTGAATTGTAGGAAAAGCAGAAATACTAGCTATCAAAGCTACATCATCAACCTTAAAACTTAACTTTCCAAGCTGAGGCAATTCTGATACTGTCGGATCAAGATTCGACAGCATTTTTAGTCTTGCAATAAATGATGAAACAAGTACTGACGGAATTTCACCGGTAAGAATATTTTGGGAATTATCCTTAAATATTACACTTAAACCGTTAGGCGCATGTTCAAAGAAAAGTTCATGCACATTCAAAAGTATAGCCTGCTTTAATATTGCCCGTATCATTTTTTGGATATGTTCATCAGACAAACTGTTAGTAATATCCTGCTCGTTTAGAACTTCTCTCCAATCGTATTTTGGCCTGTCTTCATCAATAAAAATCTGTCCGACAGAACTAGAGCTTGTATAATACTCCTCTATTTTCTTAATAATTGCGTTTTCGGAAGATATAACCGGCTCAATTTCACATTTTGCATCCTCGACAATTTTGTCTATAGCAAACAAATCAAGAGGATCAGACATTGCAACTGTTAAAATTCCCTCAATTTCAAATAACGGGATAACTTTATACTTTTGTGCATTATTAAGATTTATATAACCAAGACACTTCTTATCGAGAGAGTAATCATCAAGATTTACGTACGGAATATGAAGTTTGCTTTCTAAAAATTTAAGCAGTGTATCTTCTTCGATAAGACCTGAGGATATCAGCACCTGTCCTATGTTAACGTGCTGGGCATCGGCAACCTGTTCCGCTGTTTCTAAATCTTCATACTTTATCAGGTTGTCTCTTACAAGGTCGTATTTTAATTTTTCTAGCGTTTTATTTCTTACAAACTCCATTTTGCGCCTGCTTTACGAGAGATATTCTTTTACTTTATTTATAACATCATCAAGCTCAAACGGCTTTGTTATGTATTCGTTTACACCGGTTTCCTGTCCGATTAGTTTGTCGCCGTCTTGTGAACGCGCTGTCAGCATAATAATGGGGATATCTTTGTATTTGTTGTCATATTTTAAAAGACGGCTTATTTTATATCCGTTGATTTTAGGCATCATAACATCAAGAATCATTAAATCCGGCATGATTTCTTTAGCCATGTTCAAACCTGCTTCCCCGTCATATGCACAAAAACATTCATATCCCTGCGCCTCAAGCATAAATTTAAGTGTTTCTACAATATCCTGTTCATCATCAACAATAAGAATTTTCTTGCTGTCACTCATTTTATTTTACACCTCCGCAAAATCGTTTTCTTTAATATCCTTATCCAGTGATTTTTCAACAAATTCAAACAGTTCCTTTGCATCAGCCCCGCCCTGCGGATAAGTTGTTGATGAATACAATATATCATATTTTTCTTCTGTTTGATTATTATTAAAGGACATTACAGTGCTGTCTATTTTCTTTTCTATAAAACTTTGCGCGAATTTATCAGCTTCGGGAATCATAACCGCAAGGTATTTATCCTGCTTTTCATTAAAATAAGCTTCTTTAGTGTTGGCGGTTTTTCTCATTATTGTAATCTTTCCCTCATTAACATCGTCAATAAAGGAGGGAACATGATTTTTGTTTTCTTTAATCAGCACAAGCAAAAGGCTTTGGTTACAAGCTTTTGCCTTTGCCGTTTCTTTTTCAAGGTCAATTATAAATTTTTCTTTTTCACTTAATACAGGTACAACAAAAGAGAAAGTTGTCCCGCTGTTAGGTACACTGTCTACCCAGATAAAACCTCTGTGTGCTTCAATAAGCTGTTTTGCAATAGGCAGCCCCAGACCCGTACCGCCGTTTTTTCTGTTAAGAGAGTTTTCTATCTGCTGGAACTGATCAAACACTTTATTTTGGTCTTCCTGCGCAATACCTATACCGTTATCCTGTACGGATATTTTTATATAATTGTTGTAAAATACGGTATTATCTGTAGTTGATAATTTTGATTTATCAATACTGTCTGAAGTTATTTTTTCAGTGCGGATTACAATTTTTCCGTTTTCATTTGTGAATTTTATGGCATTAGAAATCAGATTAGACATAACCTGTTCTATACGCTGGTTATCGTAGTAAGTTAATTCCAGATTGTCATCTTTTTCAAGCTCTAAAGTAATATTCTTTTCTTTCGCAAGGTTTTCAAAAGTGTTTTTTATAAATTCAACAGGCGTGTTAATGTTGGCTTTTTCAAACTTAAAGTCCATTTTTCCTGCTTCTACCTTTGACAAATCCAACAGGTCGTTAATAATTCCTGAAAGTCTTGTTACATTGCGTTTTGCCATATTTAAAAACTTATCCATAATCAGGCTTACCTCACCGGCTTTACCGCTCAGACAGATTTCTAAAGAATTTTTTATTGCGGTAAGCGGTGTACGCAATTCATGCGATACTATTGAAATAAACTCGGATTTTAAACGCTCCAGTTTTTCAAGTTTTGTATTAGTTTTTTTGATTTCTTCATACAACGAAGCATTTTCCAACGGCAAAGATACCTGTCTTGCTAGTGTCTGAAAACAGGTTGTATCCTCCTGAGAAAAATCGGTTTCCCTGAAAACTTCTATAAGCCCGAAAAACTTCTCACCCACATTTATAGGTGCAAAAAGATTGTCAAATTTTAATATATTAAGGTCGTACTCTTCAAGAGGGTGTTTGATATTTTTTGTGACTTTTATATCTTTTATGTTTATGTCATAAGGAATCCGTTTTTGGTCAAAAAGCGCCCTATAGCTAAGTATTGCCCTTAGCTTTAATGAGTGTTCAAGCCTCGGCGAAATTCCGTACAGAGAATTTATGATTAAATCCACATTATGTTCGTCATTAAAAACAAGCGTTGATGAAAGTGAAAAACTCAGGCTCTTTTCCAGTCCGTCTATCATTATATTAATAAGTTTTTGTTTGTCTAAAGAGCCGGCAAGCTGTGTTGAGGTATTATACAAAACATCAAGCTGATAAAGACTTTTTGCCAGTTCGCTATTGTTAGTTGAAAGTGTATCAATAGCTTTTTTTAACTTTAAATTTGTACTTACGGCTGCTGAAAGAACTTTTTCGTTTATCGGTTTTGTAATATATGCATTTGTTAATTTTAAAAGCTCAACATTATCGGTATCAGGCTCTATGACGCTTATTATCGCAATATTATCTTTTATATTAAAGGCTCTGAGCTTTTTGCAGAGTATTATTGCATCAGGTTTTTTAACCTCCTCGTCAATAATAATCATTGATATCAGATTTTTTTCAACATAATTGAGTATTGCCTCCTCGTCTGATGAGGTTATGACTGCAATTGAGGTTTTGGCAAGAACCTGAGAAATAAGTTCTATTTGTTTTTTGTTGTCCGATACTAACAATATTTTTGGCATGGTAACATGTTAACACGCTATAAAAAATCGGGCTAATTATTACGCAATGTATGACATGCAATGTGATTTCCGGCGTAGAAAGCCCCTTATGCACAGTAACACTGGTATGATGAAAAATGCAACAGGTAAAGACTATTCAAAATCTAAATCTTTAATATTTTCAATCTCTTTAACACTGCCTCTACTTTCATATAAACCTTGCTTTACAAATTTATGAAAAGATGAATACTGACAGTCTTTTACATTGTTAACAAGTCCGTGTTTAACAGGGTTTTAGTGAATGTAATCAATTTGATTGTTTAACTTTTTTCAGACGTAATAGCATGATCCCAAAATCTTCTTTGAAATATACATTTTCAGCTTTAATAACATAACCTACAATCTTTTCTCAACGGTTTTAAAGCTATTAAATTGTTTTTTGACAGAATTAATGTTATAGTAATAAAAGTTATTATGATATTGTGTGTGCAATGAAAAAAATATTTGTATTTCTTTTAATAGCTTGTATTATGAGCACTACAAGCACTGTTTTTGCGTTAGATACTTCTCAAAATTTACAGACAAGTACAAAACAGCAAATTGCTTATGACGATGCCCCAAAATGGGAAGAATATGTAGCGCCTAAATACAGAAATCCCCGCACAGATTTTAGTAAAGCGGCATCTATAACAGAACTTTCCATAGGCGGTGTTTTAACAGCGTTGATTCTCACAGCTCCAATAGGAATACCAATGGTAATACACGGAACAACAAAAGTAAAAATGGTATCTTATGCTAACAGAAAAAGAATTTTTGATGAAAAAATGGCGGAAGCACAGTTGATAGAAGATCCACAGGAACGTGCAGAAGCATATCAAAAAATTTTGAAGAGATGTCATTTAAAAGAATCTACAAAACAACATTACGCCCGTAAAGAATCACGAAAAACAGCACGTAAAGAAGCATCAGAGAATACAGATAAAGAATCTAATTACTCAAAATAATATACTTAAATACACATAATACGCTATAAAACACCCTTTGTATTTTCAAAAATCTGCCCAAAATTGGACTCTCCTGAGGCGTAGGCAAGTAACACGAGCCGTACGCATCAGGATACTCGTATGGGTAGAACCAGTGAGGATTTTCTAACAGAAAATCCGAATCGTGAGGCGGATTTTGACGGGCACACCGTGTGAGTGAAACGATCCCAGTGCCCATGTGAACAAGGTTAACGGAATGCAAAATTTTTAGAATAAAAATTTGAAATGAAGTTCAAAACCTTGTGAACGTCAATAATCAAAGACAAGGCAAAAATTTAACAAAAAATCTGCCCCAAATTGGACTCTCCTGAGGCGTAGGCGAGTAAACACGAGCCGTACGCATCAGGATACTCGTATGGGTAGAACCAGTGAGGATTTTCTAACAGAAAATCCGAATCGTGAGAGTCCGCAAATACAAAAGATGAACAAATTAAAAAATCTGCCCCGGATTGGACTCGAACCAACGACGCACAGCTTAGGACGCTATCGCTCTATCCAACTGAGCTACCGAGGCAAATATTTAGTTGTCATACCACGGTTGGATAGAGCTGCCATTTTAATTTTTAAAGTCGCAAGCTGCGCTCGCTCCGGCTACCGAGGCAAATTTAGTTCTTTGTAGTTGTGGCTGGGCATACCTGCCTAACTGAACAAACATACACATATAATAATATAAAAATATTTTTTAAAACACAAACCTGCTCAATCGTGTATAATAAATTTGCAATACTTAAATCGGGAAAAAATATGAATGCACTTATCTGGGAAGATTTACACAAAATTAAACTTATAGAAAAACCAAAACCGCAAATTCTTGATCCGCGCGATGCAATTGTTAAAGTTACTCTGTCCTCGATTTGCACAAGCGACCTTCATATAATAAACGGTGCAGTGCCAAACGCAAATAAAGGGATAACACTCGGGCATGAGTTTGTCGGAGAAATTGTAGAACTCGGCCCCGGTGTCACCAATTTATCAATAGGCGACAGAGTCAGCGCAAACTGTGAGACCTTTTGCGGGGAATGCTATTTTTGCAAACACGGCTTTATAAACAACTGTCAAAATGGCGGCTGGAAACTCGGCTGTTGCATAGACGGATGTCAGGCAGAGTATGTAAGAGTTCCGTTTGCAGACACAGGATTAACAAAAATACCTGACTCCATAAGCTACAGCGAAGCATTGTTTGTTGGCGACATACTTTCAAGCGGGTATTTCGGTGCAGAGCTTTGTGAGGTCAAACCTGAAGACACTGTTGCTGTTATAGGCTGCGGCCCTGTTGGTATTTGTGCAATGCAGTGTGCAAGAGCAATGGGCGCAAAACAAATTATCGGTATTGATATTGATGATTACAGACTGAACCTTGTAAAAAATAACGGTTATACTGATTTTGTAATAAACCCAGATAAACAAAATGTCTGCGATGAGGTCTTAAAACTTACCAAAAACAGAGGCGCAGATTGCGTAATTGAAGCTGCAGGAGGAAATAACACTTTCCAAATGGCGTGGCAGATTGCAAGAGCCAACGCAATTGTTGCAATAGTTGCTATGTATGAACAAAATCAAATACTTCCCCTGCCTGAGATGTATGGCAAGAATTTGATTTTTAAAACAGGCGGTGTTGATGCGCTCCATTGTCTAAAATTGTTGAAAATGATTGAAAATAAAGAAATTTCAACCGGAGTTTTAATATCAAAATACTTTGATTTTAACGATATAGAATGCGCTTATAATTACTTTAAAAACAAATGTGATAACTGTCTTAAAGTTGCACTAAAATACGTCTAAAGAGTGATTTAAATTTTTATTCAATTTTGTAATATACATATTGTTATTATAACAACATTATGTTAATATAACTACAAATTATGAGTGTATTTCCCTAAATATCTAAACCGGAGGATAAAATTATGAAATCGTTAAAAACAACTTTTACTAAAAATTTATCCCGAAAAGTAGTTTCAACATTTATGATTATGCTCTTAGGTGCGCAGGCTTTTGCGGCCGGTGCTGTCAATTATCCGGGTGTAATTGCTCAAGAGCACATGTTTAAAGAAAAGAAAGCACAGTCTGACCTTGTTTTAATCACAAACAACAGCAATATCATAACAAAAGGCAATGTTATGCAAATTGTTTTTGATTGCAAATTATGGTCAGAAAACGCTAAAGCAGGCGAAAGAGTAAACTTTGTTGCTCCTGAAGCTATTTATACACAGGAAGGAACTTTGTTGATTCCTGCAAATTCAAAAGTTGTTGCTACAATTTTAAAAATAGAAAAACCAAAATGGTTTAACAAAAACGCAAGAGTTTATTTGAACTTTGAATGCATAGTATTCCCTGACGGCTCAGCTATGGCAATGTCAGCAAAGCCATTCACTAAAGACGGCGCTCTTAAAGAAGGGCCGTGGATGACAGCAGCTAAAATTGCAGGTTCAACTGTGGGGCTCGGTGCAGTAGGTGCCGGTGCAGGTGTCGGTTTTGCGTTTATTCCTAACCCTGCAAAACTCGGTACAGGTTTTGCAATAGGTATTCCTGTCGGCTGCACGGTCGGTTTAATTACAGGTCTTGTTACACCGGGGCTTAAGTACCACGCAAAAGCAGGCGAGGCTGTAAAAATTATTTTATGTAAAGATTTGTGCCTCAAAAAAGTCCGGACAAAATAGAATTCAAACAAAATTAAAAGGCGGTTGTATAATACAACCGCCTTTTTTGTGTAAACATGCATTTGCAGACTGATTAAATTTTATTATATACTGTATAAAAAAGAGGAGGGGTTTATGTATAAATTCTTAAAATTAACTTTACTGTCTTTAATTGGTATTTTTCTTTTAGCTGCACCTTCTTTGTGCAAAGAAAATAAACTTTCATCTAAAACAAAAACTATGCTTATTGATAAGCTTAAAACAGAATCCCTTGTTGTATACAGCGACAACAATCAAATAAAAACATACTCCCAGCACGGTCTTATACCGCTATTGATATATTTGGAAAACAATAATTTTGAGAACGCTTATGCATTTGACAAAACAGTCGGCAGAGCAGCTGCATATCTTTATGCATACGGAAAAGCAAAATATGTATATGCAGACACAATTTCAAAACCTGCTATAGAAATTTTAAAACATAATGATATAAAATATGAAGCCAAACACATTGTTAATGAAATACAAAACAAAGATAAAACAGACTTATGTCCGTTTGAAAAACTTACTAAAAACGCAGCCGATCCTGCTCAGGCATATGGTTTAATTTATAAAAAGATACATCCTGACACTGCTATAGTATATTATACGCCGGACATAACACCTAATTCGCTTGTTGATATTTACAAAACTCTCGGCAAAAATCTTGCAGGCAATGTTGCTGTTAAAGTTCACTCGGGTGAACCGGGCGGACATAACTTTTTGCAGCCTGACTTTATGAAACCTCTCGTTGAATATGTAAACGGTACTATTGTTGAATGCAACACTGCTTATGCAGGAAGAAGAGATACAACCAAAGAACACAAAGAGGTTATAAAAGAACACGGTTTTGATAAAATTGCAAAAGTCGATATTATGGATGAAGACGGCGAAATGGGACTCCCTGTTGCAAACGGCAAACAAATAAAAGTTAATTATGTCGGCTCACACCTCAAAAATTACGACTCAATGCTTGTGCTTTCACACTTTAAAGGTCATCAAATGGGTGGATTTGGAGGAGCTCTTAAAAACATGTCTATCGGTATAGCCTCTTCTCACGGCAAGGCATATATCCATGGAGCAGGCGAGCCGGAAAAAATTTGGACCTGTGAGCAGGATAAATTTTTAGAGGCAATGGCAGACGCTGATAAATCAGTTATGGACTATATGAAAGGCAATATTACCTTTATAAATGTAATGAGCAAAATGTCTGTTGACTGTGATTGCAATAACAATCCGACACCGCCTGAAATAGCAGATATCGGAATACTGGCATCCGATGACCCTGTTGCACTTGATCAGGCTTGCATAGATTTAGTATACAACTCTGCTGACCCGGGCAAAGCCTCTTTAATTAAAAGAATAGAGTCAAAACACGGTATCCATACTGTTGAAGCAGCTGCACAGCTCGGTGTAGGGGTTAGAAAATATAAATTAATACGCATATAAATGAATGGTTGTAAATATAACCGGTAAATAAGTATGAAAGAGGTTTATTTTTATGAAAAAAACATTAACAGCTGTACTTAGTGCTTGCATGATAATCTCATTGCTTCAATTCGGAGCAGATGCAAAACAAAAAACAAAATCAACGTCAAAACCAAAACAGCAGCAACAAATTGAACTTAAGGTTGAAAAACCTCAGACAATAAATGAGGTAAAAAAAACAACACAAGAAGAAAAAGCAAATTTAACTGCGGAACAATTAACAGAACAACAGTCTGCGGAACAACAGCCTGTAGTTATTCAGGATAACAAAGGTTCGAAAAAAGCAAAAGATATAAAAAAATCAGATAAAGTTGAAAAAAACATTAACAAAGAGCCTGAATTTTTGAAGGAAAAGGTGTTTTATCTGAAACAATGCGATAACATAAAAATAGCTGCAGAATTATATACTCCGAAAGACTTTGACAAATCAAAGGAATATCCTGCTATTATTGTTGTACACCCGTCAGGAGGGGTAAAAGAACAAACAGCAGGGTTGTATGCCCGAAAACTTGCGGCAAAAGGTTTTATAACACTGGCATACGATGCTGCATATCAGGGAGAAAGCGGCGGTGAACCAAGATATATGGAAGACCCGGCATCGCGTGTTGAAGATGTTCGCACTGCTGTCGATTATCTGACAACTTTGCCTTTTGTAGACAAAGATAATATCGGTGTTCTCGGCATTTGTTCAGGGGGAGGTTATGCATTTAATGCAGCGGAAACAGAAATGAGAATCAAAGCTGTTGCTACTGTTTCAGCTTTTGACCTCGGACGGGCAAGACGTCAGGGACTCGGGGATTCAATATCCGAAGAGCTGCAAAAACAAAAACTCAAAAATGTTGCAGAACAAAGAACAAGAGAGGTAAACGGCAAATCTTACAAATATTCCGAATATGTTCCGGATTCTAAAAGAGATATTCCCGCCAATGCTTCAACATTGTATAAAGAAGGCTACGAATATTACAAAACTTCCCGCGGAGCGCACCCGAGAGCCGTAAACAAATATCTGTTCTCCAGTCTTGACAAACAAATGGCATTTACAGCCTTTGATAAACCGGAAAGCCTTGCGCCGCGCGCAGTACTTTTTATTGTCGGAGGCAATGCCGAAACCGCATATTTCAGCAAAGAGGCATATGAAAAGGCAAAAGAACCTAAAGAAT
Organism: Candidatus Gastranaerophilales bacterium; assembly: GCA_944322975.1. GTDB lineage: Bacteria > Cyanobacteriota > Vampirovibrionia > Gastranaerophilales > Gastranaerophilaceae > Limenecus. The sequence continues at coordinate 6,832 of CALUQS010000038.1, read as the reverse complement.
ATTTTGTCATTCCTAACGCCACTCACATAGGGCTGTACGACCGCATAGAATACGTAGCACCGGCGGTTGAAAAACTGGCGGAATTCTACTCAAAACACTTATCCAGCCACAAAGAGTGGGTGTATTAATCAAAACTTGACGAAATACATAAATAGTATCTAAAATAGAAAAGAACTGCTGTTTACACAGGGAGTAACGGCAGTTCTTTTTAGATGTGATAGTCAATATTAAATATTTGTGAGTCTTCAGGGATTTTAATCATGATTGAAAATTACATAAAGTATTTGGAGTTTTTAAACGAAAAGTTAACAACTTTTTTTGACAAACAAAAACCTTATATCCGCTGCAAACAAGGGTGCGCAAAATGCTGTCAAAATGCCCAGTTTCCGTTTTCTCAAATTGAAGTTATCTATTTGATGAACGGCATAAGCAAATTAGACACGGCAACCAAGAATATAATTGCAGATAATGTAAAAAAGATTAAACAAGATATGAAAAACTTTTCAAAAGAAGAGAAGTTTCTTTATGATTGCCCTTTCTTAATTGACAACCAATGTTGTGTCTATGAATACAGAGGTATAATATGCCGTACGTTTGGATTACTGTATATTGGCGAAAACGGAAGAACCCAGGTGCCTTTTTGTTGTTTTCAAGGCTTAAACTACGCAAATGTTCTTGCTGATGATAAGAGCACAATCTCGGCGGAAAAGTACAAAGCCTCCGGAATAAAAGAAGAGCCGGTTGCATTTAATATAAGATACGGCTTTTTAACAGGGTCTGATTTTGAACAGAAATTTAACTTTGCCTTTGGCGAAAAAAAACCGCTCATTGATTGGTTTGTAGAAACCGGCGAAAACTAAAATTTGTAAACAAATATTACAATATCTTTTAACATTGAAATCTTAATTATCTGTTTGTTTTTATTTATACATAAGTAAGTATAAATAAGACTTGGATAAATTAAGAGGAGCAAAAATTTAATGGTTAATTGTCGAATTAAACCTGAAAAACATCTGCGTGCAACTATAAAAAGTTTAGCCGACACTTGTGCAGATTCAGCATTTATCAGCAGTTCTGATGAATTATCCGGGTTGCTTTATACTAATAAAGTTCAGGCAATTAATAATACTCTGTATTATTTTTTCATAAACAAGCAGGATATAACTAACAAACAACCTGCAAATTTTCCTGACAGAAGTCCCTGTTTGAAATCTGTTATCAACCTTCCTTTCAATGCACTTAAAATCCGGCAGCAATGAATAAATGCCAATACAGCAAAAATGTTTATCATCATCTTCATTTTTGTTGAAACCGGATAAAACCTTTACAGAAAAAACAGAGGACTTCTGAGTATCAGGAAACTTTGTATCAATCGAACAAACAGCAAATTTTCATCATCATCACACTACCCTATATACGGCAAATCACAAATGCAGCCGGCATGTTAAAAATGACAGCATAACCTGAATATCCAAGAATACACTGTCACAAAAAACAAGCCGGTTGTGTTGTGTTACTTAGCCGAATATATTAAAACCGGCAATAAATGTAGAAACAAAAAACACTATTGCCACCCACATTGTGAGTTTGTTCAAACCGGATTCTGCATTTTTTTGAGAAGCAAAAACATGTGACGCACTGCCTATACCTGCGATACCATCACCCTTAGGAGAGTGAATTATAACAAGCAGTATTAAAATAAGTGATGATATAATCTGGATAATCCAACATATAGTAGTAACCATTTGTACTCCCTTTTATTTTTATTATGAAATAATCATATCACAAATATTTTTTATTTTATCAATAGTACAACCGGATATATAAAGAGATTTTATCTTAGAGGTTGCCCCTGATTTGAGCATAACCGAAGTTTTAGGTACTTTTAAAAGCTTTGCAAAGAATTTAACAAGTTCGTCGTTTGCTTTATTCTCTACAGCAGGCGCTTTAATTTTAACCTTTAAAGCGCCGTCTAACACAGCGCATATTTCATTTTTTGAAGAGTTTGGCACAACTTTAATCTTTAAAATTACTCCATTATCTGATGTATAATAACAACTTTCCACCTGTTACCCCTTGTATAGTGCTGATTAAAAGTGTACAATAATTAACCATGACAGACAATAGTGAAGACAATAAAGATTTAATATCATCAAAAGATTCACAGCAGGAAATTGAAAACAAGCTTGAAATTGCTCCTGAAAATGAAGAACAGGGCCCTGATTTCAGTATATTTCAACCTCTAAAAGATATGCTGATACAGCAGCATCGACCCACTAAAGATATAAAAGAGATAGAAGATGCGTACGTTTTTGCGGCAAAACTCCATGCGGGCCAATATCGAATAAGCGAAGAACCCTACATTGTCCATCCTGTTGAAGTGGCAAAAATCCTTACTGATTTAATGATGGATAAGGATACAATCATTGCCGCACTCCTTCACGACATTATTGAAGATACAGGAACAAGCCCTGAAACCATTAAAGAACATTTTGGCGAGGATGTTTTAAACCTTGTTCAGGGGGTTACAAAGCTCGGTAAATATCAGTTTAAATCAAAAGAAGAACGTCAGGCCGAAAACTTCCGCCGTATGTTTATTGCTATGGCAAAAGATGTCAGGGTTATTTTCTTAAAGCTTGCTGACCGGCTTCACAATATGCGTACCTTGAACTATATGGCAGCAGCAAAGCAGCAAAAAATTGCGCAGGAGACCCTTGATATTTTTGCCCCGCTGGCTAACAGACTGGGTATCGGAAAAATAAAAGCAGAGCTTGAAGATTTGTCTTTAAGGTATCTTAACCCTGAAAAATATTTTGAAATTGCCCAGCTGGTTGCCTTAAAAAAAGCTGAACGCGATGCAACCATACAGGTTTTAGTTGAAAAAATAAGTCAGATTTTAAAACAACACAAAATCAAAGCTACAATATCCGGTCGTTCAAAGCACTATTATTCAATTTATGCAAAAATGAAACGCCAGAATGTTGCATTCCATGAGCTTTATGACATATCAGCGGTAAGGGTTATTGTTGATACAGTAAATGAGTGTTATGAGGTTCTCGGGATAATTCACTCTCTGTTCAAACCTATCCCCGGCAGATTTAAAGACTATATTGCTATGCCCAAAAGCAATATGTACCGTTCCTTACACACATCAGTCCTCGGCCCTAAGTCAAAGCCTATTGAAGTCCAGATAAGAACACACGAAATGCATCAGGTTGCAGAATACGGTGTTGCAGCACACTGGAAATATAAAGAAAAAGGTTCTCAAAAAGCTAACGCTGATACAGATATACAGTTTTCCTGGATGAGAAAGCTTGCTGAAATGGAAAAAGATGTTTCCTCTGCCAGCGAATATGTAGAAAGCGTAAAATTAGACCTGTTCTCTGATCAGGTATTTGCTTTTACCCCAAGGGGTGATGTTATTGATTTGCCAAGAGACGCGACACCTGTAGACTTTGCATTCAGGATACATACTGATGTCGGATTCAGGATAACAGGGGCTCTTGTTAACGGAAGAATCTGTCCGCTTTCAACTAAACTGCACAATGGTGACATTGTTGAAATCATGACATCAAAAACGCCCGCACCGAGATTGGACTGGCTTAATTTTGTTGTTACAAAACTTGCACAATCTAAGATTAAACAGTGGTATAAGAAAAACAAACGCGAAGAACATGTTACACTCGGGCATAACATGCTGGAGGCTGAAATCGGCAAAGCTAAGTTTGATGAGCTTATTAAATCAGGTGAGCTTAAACAAATTGCCGAGTCTATGAACTATTCCTGCGTTGATGATTTGCTTGCCGCACTCGGTTACGGAGAAACAACTGTAAATAAAATTACCAACCGCATTAAAAAACCGACTGATGACGGACAGCCTTTAATTTCGCACACTAAAACCAAAAAGTCTAAAAACGATATTGTCGGTTTGGAAGGAATGCTGTATTACTTTGCAAAATGCTGCACCCCTGTTCCGGGAGAGCCCATTGTAGGTGTTGTTACAAGAAGCAAGGGCGTTTCAATTCACAGGGTTGATTGTCCGTCATTAGACAATGTTCCGGAAGAAAGAATCATTGATATAAAATGGGCGGATAAAGGGCTTAATAAAACTTATGTTGCCTCAATACGTATTGATGTTCAAGATAAAATGGGAATATTAAAAGACGTAATGATTGAGCTTACAGAGTGCAACACAAATATAGCCTATGCCAACATAAAGTCTAACCCGGCAAAGAAAATCGGTATTATTGAAATGGGGATAGAGGTTGATAACATAAACAGATTAAAAACTGTTATTACAAAACTTCAATCAATACCTGAGGTCATATCAGTCAAAAGAATACAGGGTACGGCAAAAACTAAAAATGATACTGCAGCCATGCCCAAAAAGAAAAAATAAAGCCATATCATAAAAACTACATGCTTTTAAAGAGATTGTAAATTTTTATTACATTTATAATTATAAATGTAAACATTTTTGCAAGAATGAATTATGATACATGTAACAAATCCCCAAATCTCCTCCCAAGATTATGAAGTATAAGCTGCAAAGCAGCTTTTTTTTTACAAAGAAATAGTATATAATAATTAAGTTAACTTGTAACTGTAAAAAATCATGGTTGAAGGAATTGCTAAAGGAGTTAATAAGGCTTTTGTTAAGAAAATTTAATAAAATCTTTTACAAATAGCAATTTTTAAAATCACACGTTTTTTATAAATGTAAGTGAAAGTAAGATTAATAATTTGGAGTGTTAGAAAATGACATCTATTCATCAAAGTGTAGGTTGTTCACCCATAAAACCATCATTTAAAGGCAATCAAGATGTGTTAAATGCAGCCGCTGACTGGTTAGAAACAGCAGGTGTAAGAGGCTATGACGAAGACAGTTTCCATAGTCTTGAAGGCGTTGCAGATAAAATGAATGATGGGCCGATTAAAACATTTGCTAAAATTGCGGCTATCGCTGGTGCTGCAGGTTTAGCTGGTAAAAAAGGTTTACAAACAGCTTACACCAAACTTTCTAACAATCCGCAAATAAAAGAACATATAATGCAGCCTGTAATAAAATTTGCAGACAAAGGTTTACAAAAATTAAATAAATTTATTACTGAAAATTCGGCTGTAGGCAAAAAGAGCTTAAAAGGCTTTATCATGACAAATGCTAAAAAAGGAATGGAAGCTCTTAATGATTATGCCCAAAAGGGTTCGGAAGCGGTCAAAGATGGACTGGATAAACAAATTGAAGGCATAAGAAAAGCAGTAACAACTGCAGTTAAAAAGACTGCAACTAAAGAAGGTAAAACCTTAAATGATAAAGAAATTGCAGCAGAAGTAACGAAAAAACTTGCCGGTAAGTCTAAACAAGCTGAAAATTACAAAAAGCTTGTTGAACAAAAAAATCTTGCAGATACTGATAATTTAATCAAGAAGGTATCAACAGATGTAGCAGGTATTTCAGCAGGTACAACAGCAGCAGTAGCCGCTAACAGAGATAAAGACGGCGACGGTATTGCTGATATCGGTCAACACTCTGCGGCATAAATAAAAACAGAAGAATTATAAAAGTACAGTTACGAAACATTAATAACAGTTTACGGTAGGCATCACAAATTATGTTACAAATTAACTCATTAAATACTTCATCCGCATATGGATCTCATAGAACAAAAAGCAACTTCGGGCAAAAAGATTCTGATTTTTCAAAAATCACCAATGTTTTGACCCAAGAAAACCGCACTGGCAAAAGTGAAGATGAATTCCGTGCTGAAAAATTAGAAAAATTAGCAGAAATTATCAAAGATAACAATAAAGCTCCGAGCGCATTAAAATCCTTTACTATTGTTGGTGCACTCAGCCTTGCCAGCGGTTTGACAGCATCAGTTGTTACGGGAAGATTTTATAATTTCCTCAATCAGGCAACCCCATATCTTGGCAAAATGGGAAGACTTGCTTTAAACAATCTCGGCAAAGCTCAGGAATTTGTTGCACAAGCAGCCAAAAAACAAGAAGGTATTAAAGGTACTTTACTTAATGCAGGCAACAAAACATTAGTTTGGATTAAAGATTTAAGCAAAAACGGTATAAAGAAAGATTTGGCTGAAATTTCTCACAAAGATAAAGCTGAGCTTTCTAAAATGAGGGCACAAATTAGAGAAGCCGCAAAGAAAAAGGGTGAAAAACTTTCGCCTAAAGAAGTAAATGATGAACTTAAAAAACGTATCCAGATAGAAACCGAAGAAGCTATGGGGGCTAACCTTTTGAAAAAAGGCACAAAAGCTTTTGTAGGTACTACAGCAGGTATCGGTACATTAAAAGAAGCTGCAACTGACGAAAATAAAGACGGCATTCCTGATGTAGTACAAAGAAAAGATGCTCATCAAAAAGCTACTGAACAGGTAACAGCAGCTCTCATTGATTGTGCATTAGACAGCTGCGGTATTTAATAACGGTCAAATATTTCTTCTCCATTATTTTTTGTGTTAATTTATATTTATGGAGAATGATTTTAAGGTTAAATTTTTGAATTGCAAAGAGTCAGACCTTAGTACAATTGGTTTTGACAAAACTTTTGCCCAAAGAGCAATAGACAAACACCGTTTTAAAACTCTTAAAATTTACGGTCTTTCTTGTGCTCAAGCAAATATCATTAAACAAACAGCCCTAAGCAGCGGAACAGATTGTGCCGTACACAGAGAAGTAATCACGGGCAAAGTTGACTCTTCAGACTGCATATTGAGCGGCAGCATTGATGAATTAAAAAAAATTTCCGAAAAGTTAAAATATCAGCCGCTAAAATTATCTGTACTTGCTCAAAATATAAAAACTATACTGG
>CALUQS010000037.1 GCA_944322975.1 Candidatus Gastranaerophilales bacterium | reverse complement strand
TTGTCTGACCTACCGGTGTTGTCGGGTCTTGTTTGAATTCTAAATTACCTGTATCGGCGTTCTTTTCCCAGCCGTAGGTTAAAGTTGTTGTGCCGTTAGGGTCGCCGTATTCGGTCTGTTTTAAAGAAACTGTGTAATATTTTGGGGTTGTTTCGATTGTGGTTACTTCTTTGTATTCTACGCCTTCTTGTCTATCGGATTCTGCTACTTCTTCACCTGTTGTCGGGTCATAGTATTTTATAACTTCTGTTTTGTCATAAAGCGTGATTGTATTTGGCTCGTCAGCGGAGGTCGCTTCTGTCAGGGTATAGGCTGAGTCTTTGAGTTTTGATGGGTCATAGGTATAGTATTTATCCCCGACTGTGTATAGGGCTTTGTCCGATGTCGTTTCAATTAAAGCCGTGCTGCCTGTTGAAGCAAGGCTCTTTAAAACATCCGTATTTTCTGACGGGGTGTAGTGGTATGTGTTATCGCCGATTTTGACGGTAATAGAGCCCTCCGTCGCCGTTTCGTCGGCTTTGAGTTCTGTTAAGGCATATGTCGGGTGTGAAGAGTTAATAAAGTTTTTGTTTTCTTCCTTCACACGGTCTAATGTCGGCACAGGCGGAGTGTCTGCTGCGCAAACAGGTGCTGCGATGAAGAAGGATAGGGCAAGTGACAGTGCGGCGGTTTGCAAGGCCTTTTGCCAGTGTCGACCCTCACCCCGGCCCTCTCCCAGCGGGAGAGGGAGACTATTTAAGGTGAATTCTTTAGCCTCACCCCTGCCCTCTGTATTTTTTGTCATTCTGAAACATCCGACGTGGGATTCATTCACCAAGCGTGTGTGTTCAGAATCTGACCAACGTTCTTGGCTGTCATCTATAACCGGTAAGAACCTGAGCTCGCTGCGCTCCTCAGGATGACAGTTAACTTTATTACTCTCATTTAAAAATTGTTTTTTATTTTTAATCATACGCTCGCCCTTCTTATTTAGACTACACATTATATTTAATCGGCACATTTCGGGTAAAACTTTAGGATTTTTTTATGACTTTTTACAAAAGTTTACAAATTTTAATTGTGGAAATTATAGTATAATAGGTATGTTAAAAATCATATAAACGTTATAAATATTACGGGTGTACGAATTTTCAGGGAGATTGGGGCGAGTTATGGCATGCTCTTTTGAAGTTATCACAGGTCCTATGAGCTGCGGCAAAACAGAAGAATTGTTGAGAAGAATAAAAAGGTGCATTATTGCGCAAAAGAGGGTTAAAGTCATATCTCCCGCTATTGATACACGCTCAAAGGGCGATTATATCGAATCAAGAAACGGTTTGTGGCTTGATGCAATTAATGTAAAGAATGCACGCGACATACTTTCGCATATTTGCGCAGATGACGAGATTATTGCTATAGACGAGATTCAGTTTTTTGACATGGAGATAGTTTCTGTTGTCAGAAAGCTTATAGAGCACGGAAAAAGGGTTATAGCGTCGGGGCTGGATTTGGATTTTAGAGGCGAACCTTTTGGCGCAATGCCGGAACTTTTGTGTTTAGCTGACAAGGTTGACAAGCTGACTGCTGTTTGTATGAAGTGCGGAAGCGACCACGCAACAAGGACACAGAGGCTTATTAACGGTTTTCCGGCCGACAAATCCTCTCCTGTTATAATGATTGGCGGAGATGAAACATACGAGGCAAGATGTCTCAAATGTTACGAACTGCCTGACAAAGAGGCGGAAAACAAGAAAAAAGGCTTTAAGCTTTTGAATTTTACAAAATAATTTATCTGAGAAAGACCTCACTTTTTACTGATATGTAATAAACTTCCCAACATCACCGGCAAGGAATCTGTACAATAAGTTATGGGGTTACTTAACTATATGAAAAAATTCAAGATTTAAAGTAATCACAGATGATTTTTTCTTTTGTTTTGTTTAAAAGAAACTTGTTTATTATTTTTTGCAAGACAGAGCCTTTTAGCGTATCGAGTTCTTTTTTGCACACTGCTTTTTTTATAACCAGCCTGTTATATTTAAGGTTGGCTTCTTGAGAGCTGGCGAGTTCATCCTTGAGTTTAGACATTTCTGTATTGTATTTTAATATTGATTGACGGAGCTTTTGGGCTTTTCTACTGCTCATTTTGTATCCTTTAATAATTATAGTAGTTGGGGTATATTTACTTTTGACGATTTCAACTTTCATATCATAATAAATATATGAAAATTTTGACTCCACCAAAAAAAGTAAAATATCTTATACAAAATAAACCTTTTGTACGGTATTGGTGATGTTAAATGTTTTACATAAAGTGCAAAATAGTAGTATAATATGTAAAAATCGGTTTTTAATTGCTTTGTTCGGGTAAACATGGATTTTTTCAAAAAGATTAAAGAATATACAAATAAAGTCAATGAAATAGAGTACAGCATCTCTAATAACAAAAAAGAGTTTCTTGAAATATATGAGAGAAACCTTGCACTGGAAAAAGAGATAGTCCAGCGTACGCAGGAGCTTGATCAGGCTAACAAGGCTTTTTTAACGTTAAAACACGTTTGGGAGCTTATGAATTCTTCTGAGCCTTTATCAAGTGTTTTACAAAAGCTTGTCAATTCTTTGCACGGCGAGATGGGCTACATAAACAGCACCATACTACAGGTTTGTGATGATGAAAAAGGAAAATATTACCGGATTAAAGCATTTTCAGACAGCCCTATTTTAAAAAAAATAGAACAATTTTTGCAGGAAAAAAAGATAGATATCCACGAATATCACCTTAAATATGATGAGAAAATGCTTATTACAAGAGCAATTGAAGAGCGCTCAATATTGCACACAACTGATTATTTAGAAGTTATCACAAGACTTTTGTACGATTTTACGCCGGAAAATATTGAAACTATTACAAAACTCGGTGTCAGCAAAAGCGTTATATGCATACCGCTTGCACCGTCTAACAAGCCTTTCGGGGTTATGATGGTATTTTCGCCCAGAGAAGATGTTACGGATAAAGAGCTTAATTTTCTTACTCTTTTTGCCAATCAGGTGGAAATGGCGATTACAATAGCTAATTTGTTTGAAAACCTGAAAAAAGAAGCTGTTACTGACTCTCTTACAGATTTGTACAACCGAAGATATTTTAATCAGGCTTTGCAAAAAGAACTTGAGCGTGCACAGCGTTTGCAGCAGCCTTTTTCTATAGTAAGCCTTGATTTGGACTATCTGAAAAAAATCAACGACACATACGGTCACTTTTTTGGAGACCTTGCTATACGTACGATTGCAGATATTTTAAAGAAAAACGCACGTTCTATCGATGTCCCTGCAAGGCTCGGCGGTGAGGAGTTTTCGGTGCTTCTGCCGGGGGTTGACTCGTCAGGGGCAATGATTGCCGCAGAAAGAATCCGCTCTGCCATAGAAACCCAGGAACTTGACACCATCGGGCATATAACTGCGAGTGTAGGTGTGGCAACCTTTCCAGAACATTCTAACAAGCTGGATGAACTTTTGGATATGGCAGATCAGGCTATGTACAAGTCTAAAATAAACGGGCGCAACCGGGTTACTCTTGCAAAAAGTGTAGAGGACGAATCAGAATGGCAGGAGGTTGCTTTTGGGGCGTTTATGGACATTCTTACAAAACAAAAGGTGCCTATTCCTGACAATGTTGCCAGAGAGATAACCTCAAAACTTAAATCAATTGAGTCAGCCTCGACCAAAGACACGCTCTTTTCTGTTGCGGATACTATTGCACAAACCTATAACATGCAGTATAAAAGAGGCATTACAAAAGAAAAAGTGTCGCTTGCTATTGAGCTTGCTAAAAAAATGGAGCTTTCCAAAGAAGACATTGACAGGCTAAAAATTGCCATGATGCTCTATGACATAGGTAAATTAACCATTCCTGAGGAAATTCTTAACAAAAAAGAACCGTTAACAGAAGATGAAAAGCAAAAAATTAAAGAGCATCCGCTTGTAGCAGCCAGAACAATTTTAAAACCAATTAGCGACATAGCAGACATTGTTCCGATAATAGAAGCGCACCACGAAAACTGGGACGGAACCGGTTATCCCAACAAGTTAAGCGGTGAAAAAATACCTGTTGCTTCTCAGATTATATTGCTTATTGATTCTTATTTTGCACTTATACAGAGCAGACCATACAGGACCGCAAAAACATGTGATGAGGCTCTTGAGATAATAAAGCTTGAAACAGGCAAAAAATGGAATGAAAAACTTGTAGATGAATTTGTGAGATTAATGAATGAGCGCAAGCAATCTTAACAATACTGATGAAATTATCACCAAACTTTACAGGTGGTGCACTACATACAAAGATCAGGCCGTATTAAAAGACACGACACGGCTGAAAAACACAAAATTTGATGCTTTTATTGACAGCAATTTGACTACACCTCTGTCTTTTAGTGTTTTTCCGCTGTCAGACAAAGGTGAACTCATTATAGACAACAGCCAGAAACTTCTTGAAAGTCAGGCAGCCTTCTTTTTGTTTGTTAACCCTAAAACAGGCTGGATTTTTGCAATAAAAAACACTCTGGAAAACCAGAAAAAACTTTTAACAAACAGGCCTATACAAAATTTTAAGGTAAAAATAGTTCAATAAGCGATTTATTCTTCTATTTCATAATTCATGCCGGCATCATCTTTAGCCGCCATTTCTATCAAAATATAGGTCATATATGCACCGAGGGCAACAGCTTTGGGGTCTAAGTCGGTATTGTTTGCAGCCTCAATGATTGCACTGTTTATTTCAGGATTTTCATCTTTTATGTAGTGAATCATTTTTTTACGCCAGCCGTGCACATCCTGAAAAATTTCGGCAAATGCGAGCGAGGCATGTTCTTCTGTTACTATTGGCAGCATATTATCTCCTTATATCATTGTTTATGTCTTTTATTATATACTAAAATTTTAAGTTTTTATCAACTGTTTTGAGTAGTTATACAAACACCAGTATATTGTTTTTAAATACTTTGTATATATTTCTTAACATTTTAAAACAATTTAGGCAATTTTTTTAAAGCGATTCACTTTATTAAAGTATACATATGCTTTAGAGGAATAGAAAATATGCAAGAACATGAATTAAATACAATAATGGACGTAGTTTCAGACCCTATTAAAAACGTATATGATATTTCTTCAAGAAAAAATTTAGCAGAAATTCAACGTATCATAAGAATTTTTGAAATTAACAAAGAACAAAATATGCAGACAAAAATGTTTGCTATCAAAAATCTTGCAGCATTAAAACTTGTAACAAGCAATAATTAATTATAGATAATAAAAGTTAATAACTACGATAAAAACAGAAATGTTCTATTCGTCATAATTATCGTCTTCATCAATATATTCGGTAATTATGGCGATATTTTTTTCTATTTTTTTGAGCTGTTTTTCCATGTTTAATATTTTCTGAGTCAACTGCTCGTTTTCAACCATTTTTTCATTTGTAACACTGATTTGTGAAGCTACAAATTCCAGAAGTGATTTTAATTCCTGCGCGTCAGCCTGCTGTTCAAGGATTGTGTTAATCTGATTCTGCTGTTCTTCCAGTTTGCTGTTGATATTATTCAGCGCCGTATCTAGCTTATCAGAAGCATTTTCTTCATCAGAAATCAGTGTCTTTTTGATTTTGGCAATATCATTTTGCAGATTGTCAAAAGAATCACTGGCCGTATCAATCCATTCACCCATATAGCCAAAAGCTTCATTTATTGCATTGTTAGACTGCACAATAGCCTCTGTGCCTCTGGTGATTGTTTCTACTTTTTTATTGATATTTTTTAAAAAAGCAGAATTATAAAAAGCTTTGCTCTGTTTTTCAAAAGTATTTATCAAAGCTGTAAAAGCAGTGATATTAGATAAAAGTTTTTTAGTTACCTCATCAGAGGATATAATGAGTTTGTTTGTACGTTTGCTTATACTCGCAATATCCTCGCTCAGCCCGGTGAACATCTCTTTCATTTCACCCACCTGATGTGTAATAGGACTGTCTTGCATTTTTTGGACTGCAGCTTTAAGGTCATTTATGCGTGTAGCTATATCTATGCTGTGGTCTTCTATAAGACTGTCAGGATTCATTAAAGTCTTTTGAAGATTGGCAATATCTGTTCTCAATTTTGCAATGTCTGATTCCACATCAGGCATTGTATACGAAATCTCGTTGTCTTCTCGGAATCCGTTTGTCAAAAGTTTGATTTTAGAAGCCAGATTACTTATTTCTTCAGAGACATTGGCTTTTATTGTTTCGTCTATTTTGTTAATACCGGTGACAATATCTCTTCCGTCTTCTTCTGTTCTGTCCTGCAGTTTTACAAGATTGTTTTTTAACTCATTCAGATCATCATAAATCTTAAGTGAAGAATTGGACAGCTCTTCTTTGATACCCTCTGTCAAAGAGACAATATTCTCGTTAATATCATCTGCCTGTTCATCAAATGATATGTTTTCAGCAACCTGAACAAGCTGTGTAACAAATTTTGTCTGCAAATTTTGCAGAGCAATTTCTATCTGCTCACCCTGTTGATTAAGGATAAGGTTATTTAATTCTGTTTTAAGATTTTCTAAAGAAGTCGCAAGTTGTTTAATCTGTTGTGCCGAAGCAACACTCTCGCCAGAGATAACGTATGTAATATCTTCTTTAAGATCATCAATTTGTTTTACTATATTTTTTATCTGATCTGATGTTGCGCTGCTTTCTTCCGTAATAACGTCAGACAACTCGCTTTTTAAATTGTTCGCGTTAATAGCAATTACATTAGATAAATCTTTGTTTAACTCATCTATGTTGTCAGAAAGCTCTTTGATTTGCTGATTAGATGCAACGCTTTCCTCAGAAATCATGTCAATAATATCATCTTTGGCTGTTTGAAGATTTTTTTCAAATGCATCTTGCTTAACTACAGTTTCGTCGATATTTTTGACAGTATCTTTTACACCCCAGATTTCTTCTTTTAAGACTTCTGTACCCTGGAAGAATATCTTTTCTGCATAATTTTTGATGTCGGTAATATCTGATACATTCAATTTTGTAAAGATATTTGATTCCAGCTGTGTAATCAAATCAAGAGAATTCTTTTTAATTTCTTCTTTGTTATTAGCTGCATTTTCAAGAAAATCTTCTTTTGTTGCAAGCTCTTTTAATGTAGCGGAAATCAGTTCTGACTTTTTAAAAATATCAGCTACATCGGTTTTTAATTCTTCAAAAGATTCGTCATCAAAGATATTGCCGACAACTTCAATAAGAGTATTGAGATTGTTGTTCATTATTTCAACACTGGCGTCGGATTCTTGCAATTTTGTTATTATTGAATCTATCTTGTCCGCAATAAAAGTTTTAACATCATCTGTCTGGTCTGAGGTTTGTTCTGACAGTTCTTTGATTTTAAATACAGCAGATGCAAGATCATCAAGCAGTTTTTTGTTATTTATTTCTAATTCTTTGTTGAACTGTATAATTTCGTCTATTTGATTTTTAAGAGTTGTATTTTGCTCATTTAAAATAGCAAAATCATTTACAATAATTTCATTTGTATCTTGAAGTGTACCAAAATTTTCCAGATGGACAACAAGTGCGTTATAGCTTTCTTTCTGGCTTTCCTGTCCTTCTGTCAGGTAATGGATTTGATTGTGAATTTTATTGAAAGCTGCAAGCAGTTCTGGAGTTTTTAGAGATTCAAATAAAAGTTTATTCAAATTTTCAAATTCTGATTTTATTGCAAGAAATTTTGCATCCAGAATTTCCTGTCTGCTTTGTAAAAGCTGACCGATTTCCTGACCGAGTGTTCTGATTTCTTCACTTGTATCAGAATTTGAGAACAAATCCATTTTAGTGTTAATTTTTTCAAGAATTTGCGCATATGTAATACGAAAATCCTCATCGGTTTGTTCTTTTTGTATGATTTTATCGACTAAAGTATCAAGTCTGTTTTGTATAACTTCAAAATAAGTATTATTTTCTGACATAAAGACTACTCTCTAATTAAAGCTCCTTAGTTAATTGTAGCAAACTCAAAACTACATGTATAAAATGTAACTTTCTGTTACATGTTGTGTTTAAATAAACCTTATTAAAGGTCTAGATAGACAACTTTTTTTGCAACACTGCAGCCGATTCTTCATAACCGGCTCTGCCCATAAGAGCATAGGTGTAATTTTTAGCCTGTTCAACACCCGGCTGATCAAAAGCGTTAATGTGATAAAGAGCACCTGTGATTGCGGTTTGAACCTCAAACATATAAAGCAGCTGACCAATGTTATACGGTGATATATTATCAATTGTAATTGTTACATTCGGTCTCTGGTAATCTACAAGTGTAACACGTGTAGCGTCAGCCTCGGCGTTTAAAAGCTCGTTAATTGTTTTTCCGCCGAGATAGCCTATACCTGTATATTCGAAAATTTTAGGTATTTCTATTGAAGAATCAAACTCTTTTACCCTTATAAAAGTAATCAGTTTGTTATTGGGACCTTCATTATACAATTGAATTTGCGAGTGCTGGTCAGTTGCCCCGACGGCTTTTATCGGTGTAGGACCTACGCAGACCGGTTCTCCGTCAAGATTTTTATTTTTGCCCAAACTTTCTGCCCATATTTGTACAAACCAGTCTGATACATACTTAAGCCTGCTGGAATATGGCATCATTACAGCAAGATTTTTACCTTTTTGAGTATCCATTAAATAGTGTATAAGTGCATTTTGCGCTGCAATATTGTGTCTTATATCGGTATTCTTAAGGGCTAAATCCATATCTTTAACCCCCTGCATAAGCTCCTCGATATCAATACCGACAAGAGCAAACGGCAATAAACCAACAGCAGAAAATACGGAAAAACGTCCGCCTACATCATCCGGTATTACAAAGGTTTTATACCCTTCTTCATTGGAAATCTGTCTTAAAATACCGGTTGTCTGGTCGGTTGTAGCAACGATATGTTTTCTGTAATCATCACCGAGTTCTTCTTGCAGCCTGTTTTTTAATATCATAAACTGCGACATTGTCTCTGCGGTTGAACCGGATTTTGTTATAACATTAACAAGCGTTTTCTTTAAATCAAGTACATTCAAAAGCCCGTTCATTTCATCGGGATCAATATTATCTAAAAAGAATATTTTAGGGAGGTTATTTCGCTGCTCATCAGACAATAAATTCCAGTACGGCTTTAACAACGCCTCGCAAACAGCCTTTCCGCCTAAGGCAGAACCGCCTATGCCCAGTACAAGTATATTGTCAAAACGCCCCTGCGTCATGGCCGCATATTCTTTTACAAACCAGACAGTTTCCTCGCTGTAGCCCAGATTCATCCACTGCAGCCATTGTCCGGGTTTGTCTTTTTTAGAGTTCAAATTGCTGATTATTTTAGCAATTTTATCATTATATTTGTTGAATTCTTCTTCAAGATTTAATCCGTTGCCTTCGCCAAGTCTTTCGGCACTGACATTCTTGCAGTTAAATTCTAACATCTGTGTCTCCTCTAAAAATATTACATGTTATATAAAAAATTTATACACTATATCTATTCTACTTGCTGACAATTAATTGAACAGTGTAAAGGTGGTTAGGTGTGTAACAATTCTTAATAAAAAATCATTTTCATGGCAATTCCGACTTAGTGATTGTTTTTATAAATGTAAGGTTAGAAAATTAAACAGGTTGGAGTTTAGGTTATGGCCATGAATTTTGATACATACAATACAAGTTTTCAAAGTTTAATGAAACCAATGTATAATGTCAACTCAAATTATGCATTAGCAATGGGTGGATATCCGGGTGCCGGTTATGCAGGCATGGCTGGTGCAGGTTATTTAAATCCGGCAATGATGGGCATGTATGCATCAGGTCCTATGGCTAATGTCGCTGTTGGTCAATTCAGCGCTTCAACACTGCTTCCTGCTGAAGATCAAATGAATAATTATTATGCAAGACCAATTGCTGCACATAAAAAAGAAAATGATACAGGTACCATTTTAGGTATGCTGGCAACAGCTTTGGGTACTGCCGCTATGTTAGCGGCACTTACCAAAGGAAAAGTCACACGCGTACCGCGCAACGTTAATCGTGCGTCCAAAACGATGAAGATGAATTCAGTCGGCGCTACGAACGGTACAAACGGTACAAACGGGGTAACTAAAGGAACCGGCAGTACAACAAACGGTACAAGAGGCACTGGCGGTAACACTAACGGAACAAATGGTGTAACTAACGGCACCGGCGGTGTAACTAACGGCGCAGGCAATTCAAATGTTGCCGGCTATTTACCTCCGCATACACCCTCATCAAGATGGCAAAATGCAATGAATAAAAAGGCAGCCGCAATGAATCAGCCCTCATCAGGACGTGTAATTGTTACACCTCCTCCTGCCGGAGCAGCAGGTTCATCAGCAACCGGGGCTTCAACAGGTAATTTGCCGACAGCTGTTAACAACACTCCGCAAGTTGTTTCTACTCCTGCACAAAGACACAATTTTAACAACTGGAAAGCAGACGCACAGGATGTAGAATTTATTGATTTACCCGCACCAACAACAAACGGTAAAGTAAATTTAAAACCGATTACAGAATACTATAAAACAGAAAATCCGACATTTAATATTCCGCACAGAACATACGGTCCAATAGCCGCATTACCGGCACCGGCTCCTGCTAGTCTGCCGGCTGTAAGACCTAAAATAAATTTAAAACCGATTACGGAATATTACAATACAGGCAGACAGATTTATAATATTCCGTCAGGTGCGCCGAAAGCAGCATTGCCTTCACCGGCCGCTGCAGCAAATGAAAAACTTATATCTGTAAGACCAGATCTTGCAAACAAAGGTGAAGTAGTTTATACAACACAAACACCGCAATCAATGTCAAATGGCTACAGTATAGGTTCAAATGCAAAGGGTGCTGACAAACTTGCAGAATTACTGGCTAAAATGAGTTCATAATAAGTGTGAGTTATAAATCCGGCTCTTGAAAATCTTGAGCCATGTTAGAAGTAAATTAAACATAAACCTATTATAACAAGCTAAAACCTAACCAATCCCCGTTAGCAATGTGCAACGGGTTTTTTTTATGATTTACATCAACACTGCACGCAGGGCTAACAAATCTTCATATGCAGCACCGGCTTCTGAGAGCTCTTCTGCCGTTATGCCAAACAGACTTATAACATCCTTTGTTTGTCCGCCGAGATTATTGGCTTTTATATTTTTTATAACAAAATTAACCGCATCTTCGCGTGTGCAGGTAGCCGGTAAACCGATAGAAATTCCGGCATTAATACAACTTTGAAAATTTCTTTTTTTAGCCTTACCCATAATCCAATCTTTAATCTTTATTTTTACTGGCAAAGAAACTTAATAACAGCATTATAACAGAAATTAAAATTGCATAGATGAAAAATTTTAAAGATGTTCCGACAATAAAACTTGCAATTGCCCCTGATACAACCGCAACAGAAGACAATATCAATACCGTCTGATTTTGAGAAAAACCTCTGTGTAACAGCTTGTGATGCAGGTGCTCAGCATCCGGTGTAAAAGGAGAAACACCTTTGGCAATTCTTCTCAGTGAAGAAAAAGTTATATCAATAATCGGCACCGAAAGTATAAAGAACGGTACAAACATTGTTAACTCCGGTGATTTCATCACACCTGTTATAGAAAGAGTCGCAAGCAAAAAGCCGGCGAACAAAGACCCGGAGTCACCCATAAATATTTTTGCCGGATGAAAATTGTAAGTCAAAAAAGCAAGCATAGAACCGGCAAGAATAAAGGCAATCAATGCGCTTATCCCGTTAGAAGGCGTCATCGCGACTGCAATAAGTCCTAAAGTTACGGAACTTATTGTAACAATTGACCCTGCAAGTCCGTCTACCCCGTCTATAAAGTTTAATGCATTAGATATACCTACTATCCACAAAACACTGACTATGTACGAAACAATCATACCGAGCTGCAGAGGATTGCCAAAAGGGTTGTATATTGTATCTACCCTTATTCCCAGCAAAAATACTATAGAAGCAATTGCAATCTGTATCATTAATTTGAATTTTGCATTAAGCCCGTAAATATCATCTATCAACCCTAGCAAAAACATCAGGGAACCGCCTAAGAGCACTCCTGACAAAAGTTTTCCATACGGGTAATAACTGAGAATAACAAGCAGCAAAAAGGAAAGCATTGAGCTTGACCAGATTGCTATTCCGCCGAGTCTTGCAATAGGCCCGTGATGGATTTTTCTCTCGTTAGGCTTATCAACAAGATTATTCTTTTTGGCAAACCATATGACATACGGCATTATAAAAAAGCCGAGTAAATATGCCATTATCATTCCAAGTATGTGTGCGTCAGTCAGTTTAAGCGAAAACATTATACTCTCATTCCTTCGTACAACGGGTGTTTTTTACATAACTTCAACGAACGCTCTCTCAGGTTTTTTAGAGCAATTTCATTATCGGAGGCAATAACAGCGGAGGCAATAATTTTTGCAACTTCAACCATATCGTCCTCTTTAAAACCTCTTGTTGTGACAGCTGCAGCACCAAGTCTTACACCGCTTGTGACAAAAGGACTTTGCGGGTCATTCGGCACTGTATTTTTGTTTGCAGTAATACCGACAGTTTCTAAAACGTTAGCGATATCCTTACCTGTTTTGTTGAATTTTCTTAAATCCAGAGTCATCAGGTGGTTTTCAGTGCAGCCGCCGACAATATCCATGCCTTCATCTATTAACCCGTTAGCAAGGGCTTTTGCGTTTTTGACAATTTGAGCGGCATATTCTTTAAAAGAAGGTTCCAGTGCTTCTTTTAGAGCAATTGCTTTACCTGCAATAATATGTTCCAAAGGCCCGCCTTGCATGCCGGGGAATACTGCTTTATCAATACCGGCTGCGTGTTCAGCGTCGCACATGATAATGCCGCCTCTGGGGCCTCTTAAGGTTTTGTGAGTGGTAGTTGTCACAAAGTGTGCGTAACCTGCCGGAGAAGGATGGACTCCGCCTGCAACAAGCGCTGCAATATGGGCAATATCAGCCATCAAATATGCGCCGACTGAATCGGCAATTTCCCTGAATCTTTTAAAATCAATGATTTTAGAGTAATTGCTTGCCCCTGCAATAATTAATTTAGGTTTATGCTCTTTAGCAAGTTTTTCAACTTCATCATAGTTAATAGTACCGTTTTCATCGACTCCGTAGCTTACAATATTGTAATTTATACCGGAAAAATTAACCGGCGAGCCGTGGCTTAAATGACCGCCGTTAGACAAATCCATACCTAATACAGTATCGCCGATTTTAAGAGCGTACATAAACACAGCCATATTAGCCTGTGCACCGCTGTGCGGCTGGACATTTGCGTGATCCATTTTAAAAAGTTCGCATGCTCTTTTTTGAGCGAGCTCTTCAATCAGGTCAACATTCTCACAGCCGTTATAAAATCTTTTGTGCGGTTTTCCTTCTGCGTATTTATTTGTTAAAACAGAGCCGCAAGCTGCCATAACAGCAGGAGAAGTAAAGTTTTCACTTGCGATTAATTCTATTGTATTTTGTTGTCTGTGCAATTCTTTTTCTATTGCCTCAGCGACATCAGGGTCAACTTTTCTTATAACATCTAATTCCATTAACAAACCTCCCTAAAATTTAATTATCTTTAATTTTACATCAGCAATAAATAAAATCAAAATATTTGCAAAAGCTTTAAACAAATACAAATTTGTCAAAAGCTTTAACATAATCTATAATTAACAGAATGGAAAAGATAAATTTAAAGATTCAAAAATTAGATGAAAATGTCACTTTGCCGTGTTATCAAACCGAAGGTGCCGCCGGCATGGATTTGTGTGCATTTTTAAAAGAACCGGTTATATTAGAACCTTTGGAGCGAAAACTTATCCCGACCGGTTTAAAAATAGAATTACCCTCCGGTTATGAAGCTCAGATACGTCCTCGTTCAGGCATGGCAATAAAGCATGGAATCACTCTTGTTAATTGCGTTGGGACAATTGACGAGGATTACCGCGGTGAACTTTGCGTTCCTGTTATAAATCTTTCTAACGAAGAATTCACAATACTCAACGGGGACAGAATAGCCCAGATGATAATAGCGCCTGTGACAAAAGCTGATATAGAAGTTGTAGCAAAGCTTTCAGATACAAAACGCGGCGAAGGCGGGTTCGGTTCAACAGGTATAAATAATGACTAAACTTGCTGTTTTTGATTTTGATTCTACTTTAATGGACGGTGAGACAATTGAAATTATCGCGTCTTGTATCGGGCTGCGTGATGAGGTTGCAAAAATTACAAAACGCGCAATGCAGGGTGAACTCGATTTTTTCGATAGTTTAACTTACCGCGTATCGCTGTTAAAGGGTATAAAAGAATCAACCGTTAATGAAATTTGTCACAATCTTCCCTATACAAACGGTGCTGCAGAAACTATTAAAGAGCTGCATAAACGTGGATACAAGGTTGTTTGTTTTTCCGGAGGTTTTAAAAATGCAACTGCTTTTGCAAAAGACATTTTAGGCTATGACGCTGATTTTTCTAATATTTTGCATGCCAAAAACGGTGTTTTGACAGGGCGTGTAGGCGGAGAAATGATGTTTTCCGACAGCAAAGGTTTAATGCTTCAAAAATTACAATCCCTGCTTAATGTTACGCCGCAAAATACTGTTACAGTCGGTGACGGGGCTAATGACCTCAGTATGTTTAAGTACGCTGATACACGAGTGGCTTTTTGCGCAAAAGAATGCCTAAAAAAAGAAGCAACAGTTTGTATTGAACAAAAAGATTTAACGCTTTTGCTGGACAAAATTGTCTGATATTCAAATTATCGCGTAATCGCAAACATAATAATACAGTCTGCATAAATTACGCAGACTGTAAATAATTAAATAATAAAAACGAATTTAATTTTTATTTAACTTTTGTATCAGAAAGTTTTTGTGCTTTTATGCCTTCACCGTCCAGTGTAAATGTATGGTCTACAAACTGAGCACGGTCTAAATATTTTTGTTCAATTTTGCCTTTATTGTAGGTTCTGACAAGCAAACTCAAACCGGCAAGCGCGCCTGCCGCAATTTTTACAGGTTTAGGTGCGGCATTGAGGTATTTTACAAATTTTGTGAAAAAGCCTTTGCCTGCAACCTGTGAGGCAAGTTCCGGTGTCTTTTTAACAACTGCACTGCCTAATAAAGCAGTAGCACCTGCTAATGCACCAATCTGTACATTTGATATTGTTGAGTTTTTAAAGTGCTGAAAAGCACAGTCAATTTTGTTACCTGTTGTACCTTTTCTTCTATCCACAAAAGAGTTTAACGTAGGTGATACTAAAAATAAAACTTTAGACATAACACTTCCTTATCTTTCACACAATTGCTTATATATAAAATAAAACTTTCTCAAATAAATATTTGATAATTTATTTGTTATTTTTTACAAATGTTAATAATTGTTATATAGAATACTTTGATATGTCCTCAAAGTACTTTTCAAGCGCAATATATCCGTTGTAGATTTCATTTGTGATAAGTGTATATCTGCAAGCAGCGAGATATTTAAGCTCTTTTAAACGTATGTCAATAATATTGTCGGCATCTGTTTTTAAGTTTTTATCAAGCGATGACGACCATTTTTTTAAAAGTTCAAGCTCTTCGTTAATCTGTTTTACTGTTGTATATTCAAGCTGATTAAAATCATACTTGCCAAGCAGTGCCTTGTCTTTATTCGTAATTCTGCTTTTTACAACAGGTGTACCGTATATTTTTTTTACAAACATATAATTGTCAGCAGCAACAATATGGGAAATAGGAACTCCGGCTTTAGAAAGCAGAGAAGATGCTCTTAGATTGCTTTTGTCATTATTAATATCAACAAAAGTATTTGTTTGCGTCATCGGACTTGTCATATTTTCCCCTTTAGAATTTAAATTACCCTTAAAATTTGTATTAGACCCGGAACCTGAAACGGAAGGAGATGTATTTGATGAATTAGACTCCGCCTTATCAGAATATTTGTCGTTAATCGTCCTGTTCCTCATTTGTCTGACTTATTATTCTCATATTATCGCAGTTAAAACATTTTGTCATGATACTTTATAGAATTGTAAAGGCTATTATTACGTATGGACAAAATTCAGTAGTTGCGATAAACGCTGCATTCAAATTTAATACATAAAAATTACATTATTTAATATTAGTGTGTTTGTATTATAATTATCGTACTTAATATTTTTAATTGAGGTATGTAAATTGTATGAATAAATATTTACTGGAAATAGGAACGGAAGAATTACCGTATAAATTTGTTAGCAGCGGTATTTTGCAGCTTAAAAGCGCATTTGAAAAATTGTTAAATGAAAATCAGATAAAATTTTCAGGCATTAAATATTTTTCAACCCCGAGACGTTTAACTTTAATTATTGAAGGTTTTGAAGAAAAACAGCCCGACACAGTTAAAACGGTTAAAGGTCCTATTTTAAGCATTGCATACGATGAAAACGGCAATCTTTCAAAAGCAGGACAGGGATTTGCAAAGAAAAACGGTGTTGAAGAGTCTGCTTTGTACAAAGAAGATAACTACATATGGGCAAAGATAGAACAAAAAGGGAAAGATATAAAAGATATCCTTTGCGAAAATGTTGAAAAAATTGTTTTAAAAATGCAAGGCCCTTACTTTATGCGCTGGGCAGATCTTGATGTTAAATTCCAAAGACCGATAAGATGGGTCGTTTCTTTATTGAACGATAACGAATTAAAAATAAAAATCGCAGATGTTGAGTCTTCAAGATATTCAAGAGGGCACAGATTTAAGTCTGATAAAGTTGAAATTAAAAATCCTGACTCATATGAACAGGCTCTGTATGATAACAATGTAATTGTTGATTCTAATAAAAGAAAAGAACGTATTGTTGAATCAGCAAAAGAGGAAGCTAAAAAAATCGGAGCAGAAGTTTATTTTGACGACGATTTGTTAGAAGAAGTCACAAATATCTGTGAATGGCCGGTGCCTGTAATTTGCGGCTTTGACGAAAAGTACTTAAGTATTCCTGAAAAAGTTACGGTAACTGTTATGGCCGTGCACCAGAGATACTTCCCGCTTTACAAAGAAGGAAAGCTCTTAAACAGATTTATAACAATTACTAATTATATAGGCAGCAATTTTGACAACATAAAAGCAGGTAACGAAAGAGTTGTTGTTGCTCGATTAGACGACGCTATTTTCTTCTTTAACGAAGACACAAAAGTTCCTTTTGAAAGTTATGTGGAAAAACTAAAAGGTATTACTTTCCAAAAGGGCATGGGGTCTGTCTATGACAAGACACAACGTATTATAAAGCTTGCGCAATATCTTGCACAAAAAACAGCTGCGCCGTTAGATACTGTAAAAAGAACAGCACTGCTTTGCAAAGCTGACCTTGTGACGAGCCTTGTATTTGAGTTTACTGAGCTGCAAGGATTTATCGGCTCTGACTATGCATTTAATGCAGGCGAGAAAAAAGAAGTCGTACAGGGTATTAAAGAACACTACTATCCGCTTGGTGCTGATTCTGAACTTGCATCAGGTATTGAAGGACAGCTTGTAGGTATAGCCGACAAAATCGATACAATTGTTGCCGTGTTTGCCGAAGGCAAAAAACCTACAGGTTCTGCTGACCCGCTCGGTGTAAGAAGAGCAACGCTGGGGATTATTAAAACTGTTATTCAAAAATCATTAAACATAGATTTGTTAGAACTTATTAATAAGTCAATTGATTTAATGCCGGTTGAAATTGCTGATAAATCAGATTTATTTAATGAGGTAAAAACTTTCTTTGAACAAAGATTGAGTATTTATTATACGGAAAAATACAGACACGACATTGTAGATGCGTGCATTTCCGGCGGAAATTCTCTGTCAGGATTAAAAGGGTTTGCTGACAGAGTTGAATTTATATCCGAACAAATAAAAACTCAGGAGTTTGCGAAACTCAATGAGGCAGCAAACAGGATAATAAGAATAGTTAAAGACTACAAATCATTGCAATTGCCCGAGCCGGCATTATTTAACTGCCCGTCTGAAAAACAGCTTTGGGAATGTACTTCTGTTATAGATATTGATAAATTAAATTATAAGGAAATTTTCATTGAGTTATTAAAGACAGTTAATGTAATTGACGACTTTTTTGAAAAAGTTCTTGTTATGGATAAAGACGAAAAAGTTAAACAAAACAGGCTTAATTTGCTTTATTCAGTGAAGCAAAAATTTGACAAAATTGCGGATTTTTCAAAATTTGTAATTTAATTTATTTATTATATGCAATATATAAGAATTTTTACGGGCATATTACTTGTAATATGCCTTATCTCTAACATTAATTTTAAAGCACTGCAAAAATACCTTGATGAACGAATGGCAATTCGCCAACAAATTGAGGCATCGTCGCCGTTAGGTCTGCTTGTGAAAGATTACAAAGGCAGAGTGAAAATCATTGATGTTCTTAACTATACACCGGCTATGAATGCAGGTCTTGAACCTGGGGACAGAATATTAAAAGTTAACGGTAATAATGTAAAAAACGTAGCCTCATTTTTTGAGATTATGGAAAGTGTAAATTTAGACAAACCCATAAAGTTTTTGGTTTACAGAGTTGACAGCTGCTCTACATTTCCTGTTGAAATTAAAGCGTTTGAGTGCGGTTGTAATAAAAATTAATTTTTTTATTGCATTTGTGCTATGTTGTTGGTATAAATTTAACTGCACATCGTGCAATTGGTAGATTAGTGATGAAAAAGGAGAATCAATGGGATTACCTAAAGTAGCATATTTTTCAATGGAAATTGCATTAGACCAATCATTGAGCACATACTCTGGCGGTTTGGGCTTTTTAGCCGGCTCACACATGCTTTCGGCAGGTTACTTACAACTTCCTATGGTTGGTGTAACAATGTTGTGGTCATTTGGCTATTACAACCAGAGAATTAACGAAGAAGGCAACGTTGAAGTTGCTTACATCAGAAAACACTATGACTTTTTACAAGAAGTTGATGCTCAGGTTACACTCGACATCTTTGGTGAAAAAGTTATTGTTAAAGCCTTCCGCGTTGATCCTGATTTATTTGGTTCATGTCCTGTATATCTGTTAACTACTGATGTTGACGGAAACTCAGAATGGGCACGTTCAATTTCTCATAAACTTTATGACGGAAATGAAAAAATCAGAATCGCACAGGAAGTTGTACTCGGTGTTGGCGGTGTAAGACTTCTTCAAGCAATTAAATATGATTTTGAATGTGTTCATATGAACGAAGGTCATGCTCTTCCTGCTGCATTTGAATTGTTAAGACAAAACAACGGCGACCTTGAAAAAACCAAAAGACAGGTTGTATTCACTACTCACACACCTGTTGCTGCAGGTAACGAAGTTCACTGGGTTGATACTCTTATGGAAGGCGGATTCTTTGCAGGATGTTCAAGAGAACGAGCTATTGAACTCGGCGGTGAACACTTCTCTTTGACAGTTGCAGCATTAAGAATGAGCCGTATTGCAAACGCAGTATCTCAATTGCACGGTCTTGTATCTAACAAAATGTGGAACTGGGTTGAAGGCAGATGCCCGATTAGAGCTATTACCAACGCTGTTAACCTCCACTACTGGCAAGATCCGAGAATGGCTAACGCTAAGACGCTGCAGGAATTGTTAGATGCAAAAATTGAAATGAAAAAAGAAGTATTCAGCTTTATTGCTAATGCTACAGGTAAAAGATTTGATCCGAATGTTTTAACTATCACATGGGCAAGAAGATTTGCTGATTACAAACGTGCATGGCTTATTTTCATGGATATGGACAGAATCTTAAAACTGTTAAATGCTGACAAAGTTCAATTGATTTTTGCCGGCAAATTCCATCCGGATGATGCTAACGGACGTGAAATGTTCAATAACATTTTGCACAAATCTTATAACATTAAAAACGTTGCAGTACTCGCTGGTTACGAACTTGAATTGAGTGCAAAGTTAAAAAGAGCTACTGATGTTTGGTTAAATACACCTATCAGACCTCTTGAAGCTTCAGGTACTTCCGGCATGTCAGCTAACGCAAACGGTGCTCTTCACCTTTCTATTTATGACGGATGGGCAGTAGAAGGCACATTCCCCGGTATTAACGGTTACACTGTTGAATATCCGGGTCTTGATGATGACATTCCTTGGGAAGAAAGACACTGGAAAGACCACGATTGCATCATGGATATTATCGAAAATCAAATCATTCCGACATACTATGATAACAAAATGGAATGGGCAAGAATGATGCGTCAGGCTATAAGAACTTCGGAAGCTTACTTCAACTCCGACAGAATGGTTATAGAATACTTTAACAGAATCTATAAACCAATAGCTCACGAAAGTCCTAAAGAAGGCGGTTTGAATACAAACGCGTCTGATATGACAGTTGATCCTTCTCAAAAAGAAGCTCCAAATATGGATGCCTGGACTTATTCAAACATCAAGTAAATTTTACATAATTTACAATATTAAAAGACCCTCTAAAATTTAGGGGGTCTTTTTACTTTGAAAAACATTTTGCAGCTTTGAAATTTAAAAAAATATAGTCGATAATGTTAAATAATAAAAAGTTAAGAAATAATTAAATTTCCTTGAGTAACAGCCTTGATATTCTATAATTAAGATATTGAATTTAATAAAGGGTTTTATTATGGGGAATGAAAATAAAGAAACTGATAATGTTGAAGAATTAAAATCTGATAACAATCCGTTTGCAAACGACGGTTTAAACAGCTCTGACACAGTTGAAAATGCTGAAGAATCAGATACGCAAATAACAGATGAAATAACTACATTAAAAAATGAACTTGATAAAATTAATAACCAATATATAAGACTTGCTGCTGATTTTGATAATTACAGAAAAAGACAGATGCAAGAACGCGAGGCACTGTTAAAATACGGTGCAGAAGAAACTCTTAAAAAGATGATAGAGGCTCTTGATAACATTGACAGGGCTAAATCATCAGTAGAAAATGTTGAAGATGTCAATATTGTTAAAGAAAGCTATAATCTTGTTTTTAAACAAATATACGATGTACTTCAAAAAATAGGGTTAGAGGTAATAGACACAAAAGACAAAGAGTTTGACCCTAATTTGCATGAGGCTGTTATGCAGACTCCGACAGGGGATTATCCTGAAAATACAATAATAGCAGAACTTCAAAAGGGATATAAACTCGGCGACAAAGTGTTAAGACCATCGCTTGTAAATGTTGCAGTTAGTGAATAGTAGGGATTATGGCAAATTATTACGAGATATTAGGTGTAAGTAAAGAAGCAACACAGGCAGAAATTAAATCTGCATTTAGAAAAAAAGCAAGAGAATTGCACCCTGATGTAAATAAAGCGCCGGATGCCGAGGAACGTTTTAAAGAACTTGGCAAAGCATATGAAACATTGTCTAACGAAGAAAAACGTTCTTTGTATGACAGATATGGTGAAGAAGGGCTTGCTAATGCCGGTTTTGACAGTGCAGGGCCGTTTGATTTCGGATTTGGAGACATTAATGATATCTTTGAGTCTTTTTTTGGCATGGGCGGTTTTTCTTCTTCCCAAGTTGATCCAAACGCGCCTCAAAGAGGACATGACCTTCGCCTTGATATAGATTTAGAATTTGAAGAGGCTGTTTTCGGCGTTGAAAAAGAAATAAAAATCGACCACTTAGAAATGTGCAAGGACTGTTTCGGTACAGGTGCACAGCCCGGGACAAAGCCGACCGTATGTCCTGATTGTAACGGTAAAGGGCGTGTGGCACATATTACAAGGACTATTCTCGGCAGCATACAACAGGTTACGGTCTGCCCGAAATGTCATGGCAGCGGTCAGATTATTGGTTCCCCCTGCAAAACCTGTAATGGAGAAGGACGGGTTGAAAAAGAAAAAACTATTAAAGTTAAAATTCCGGCCGGTGTTGACAACAATGCCAAAATCCGTGTGGCAAAAGAAGGTGACGCCGGTAAAAACGGTGGTTCCAGCGGTGATTTGTATATAGTTATGCATGTAAAACCGCACAAAATATTCAAACGTGAAGGGTTTAATATATATTCAGAGGTCAATATTTCATTACCACAGGCGGTTCTTGGGGATAATATTACTGTAAGTACTGTACATGGAGACAAAGAACTTGTTGTGCCCGCCGGCGTAGAATATGGTAAAATACTTACTATAAAAAATGCAGGTGTTCCATATCTGGGTCATCCTGAAAAAAGAGGTGATCATCTTGTATTAATTAAATACAAGCCGCCAAAATCTCTTAACGATGAGGAAAAAAGACTTTATAAAAAACTTTTTGAATTATCACAAAATAAGAAACCTAGTGAAAAATTAATAGATAAATTCAAAAACGCAATTCACAATTAGTTATATAAGGATAGAACGATGAAGTTTAATATAAAAAATATAGCTGTTATGGCGCTTGTTTACTGTTTTTCAGCTATCGGGGCTTATGCAACAAAACTTCCTCCTTATATAGTGCATTCTATTAAAGCTGACCTGCCAAAGGCCAGTATTCGTTTTGACGGTCTGGTGACATTGCCTGACGGAACAGTATATTTACCTGTTTTGCCATCTAACCCTAAAAAAAATCCCACAGGTAAAGTTGTAACAACTTATCCGGCCAATAAAAAGTTATCACAGCTGCCTGAGGTTGTTGTATTTGATTCTAATTTTGCCCTGTTAAAGGTCATAAAAAATGCCAAAGGGCAGATTACCGTAACAGATACCAAAAATATTCCATTTATTGTTAAAACCGGTCTTTTTCCGCAGGATATGCTTGTGCCTCCGGGGTTGATTATCCCTGAAGATATGAAAATTATGATGGGGGATCTTGTTATAAATGTTGCTGATTCCAGAATCAATGACATACTTAAAGAAACTACAATCGTAGACAAAACTAACACCCAAAAAACAACTAAGATAATCCCTGTTGCTGAGATGAAAGATAAAACCCTGCTTGTCACGACATTGGATTCTAAGATGGTTAATGTGATTCCGTCTGATTCACTTGTTCCTAAATACACTTTGCGTATGGAAAACCTGCCTAAATTTGTGCAACCTGTAGGGCATGATAAATATTTGCTTGTTGCCGCTGCCGGTAAAACTTATGTAGAGGTTGCCGATATTGATCAGGAAGTTATTGCAAAAAAAATAGATTTGTCTTATCAGCCCGCAGAAATTGTTGTGACACAAGATAAATCCAGAGCTTATATTGCGGTGCTTGATTCGCAGGCAATTTTCGTTATTGATTTAAAGAATATGGCTTTACTGGAAAAAATCAAGGTTAAAGGCTATCCCAAAAATATTGCCCTGAGTGATGATGAGTCGGCTTTGGTATACTCTGACAGAAATAACGGTGATATTTATACACTGGCTTTGGATGAAAGTTACCTTAACAAATATGTATTTAATGCGTCTAATGTGTCAAAACTGGCACTAAGAGGCAATAATGTTTATCTTTTATCAAGAACTACAAATGAACTTCAGGTTGTAGACAATGATTTAAAGGATTTGATATACAGTCAGGAACTTGCCAGTAAACCTGTTGATATGATGTTAAAGAATAATAAGCTGTATATTTTATGTGCATCTAACGAGATTGATATTTTTAATCTTGAAGATTTTTCGTTATGTGAAAAAATACAATTGCCGGGCGGCGGTTTTTCTAAAAAACTTGTTCCTGTCCCAAAATCCAATCTCGTACTTGTAACAAATGTTTTAAATAAAAACTACCACGTTGTAGATTTGTCAAAAAATACTGTTGTTCAAACAGTTCCGACAAATGTAACAATAAGCGATTTGCAGCTGTTAAACAGAAAGGTTGAATAAATTCATGGATGTTGAAACACTGCATTTAAGTGAAAAATTGGAAGAAACACAGCACGAATTCTGGAATATTTCTCATCAAACAGCAGAATTTATAAGTATGCTTATAAAAATTTCCCGGGTAAAAAATGTGCTGGAAATTGGCACATCTAACGGGTATTCAACATTATGGATAGCTGATGCTCTTAAAGAAGCCGGAAATAACGGGCATCTGACAACGATAGAATTTTATGAAAAAAGACAGGATATAGCAAAAGAAAATATTTCTAAGTGCAATTTGACAGATTATGTCACTTTTAAACAGGGCCGTGCACTTGAAATACTTCAACAGCTTGATTTTATACCGGATATGGTGTTTATTGATGCAAACAAAGCCGAGTACATTCAGTATTTTGATATTCTCAAAGATAAATTACCCAAAGGAGCCATAATACTGGCTGATAATGTCATTTCTCACGCTGCAAAAGTTGCTGTTTTCCTTGAAACAATAAAAAATGATACAAGATACCAGTCGCAGGTGTTAGATTTACCCGCAGGACTTTTAATGGCTTTAAAATTGGTTTAATTTACATAAATTTTTAAGTGTAAATTTTTATTTCAATTCAGCATTATTTCTTTCTTTTATTAACAACAAATAATATTTACCGACTTTATGCTGAAAAAGGAGAGTATAATGAGAATTTTATCTTTAATCCGCCCGTTTAATCCTGCAAATAAAATACAAACACCTCCAAATTTTAACAGTAATATGTCTGTTCCGTTGAGTTTTAAAGGTGACAGCTTTGAAAAGAGCAATGATTCTAAAATTTTTGAAGACTTAGAAAGGCAGCAAAGAAAAGAACTGTATAAAATTCTTGCAGAAATTAAAGAAGAAAAAAAGCGTACAGATTCTCCAAGCATATATATGCTTGATCTTTTTAACGACCATCTTGATAGCATTAACAAACAATACAAAAAACTCAACGAAATGCTCAGCCGCTCAAGCGGAACAAATCAATCTCAAAATTACGCAATAATTGTAAAATATCTGGAAGGCAGAGCAAATATGGCTGCAGACAAGGGGTTTAACAGAATTGTCGGCAGCGAAAAATTAAAAGGTAAACTTCGGGAAAGTTTTTGCATGGATACAATTTTAAATGATAAGCTTATAAAAAGCGGGGATATGAAAGACGTTAACGTTCCTGATATGATATTATTTTACGGCCCTACAGGAACCGGAAAAACTACATTTGCTATTGCTTTGGGAGAAGAAGCTCAAACTTATACTGTTATCCCTGATTGGAACAAATTCCATGCGGTGAATGCAAATAATAAAAAAATGGAAATTATAAAAGATCTTATGCAAAGAGCTCTTGAAAATTACAATAATTCCTCTGATAAAAAACGGACTATTATTGTTCTTAACGAGGTAGATTCATTAATTTCTTCACCTGATAACTATTTAAATCCTGTCAAAAAAGCAGAACAAGAACAAACTGTAAAAGAATTCATTCAACTTGCGCAAAACTGTGCGAAAGATTACAAATGCACCCTGTTTTTGACAACAAATGAGCCGCAAAGAATTGATAAAAGGATATTGGATAAAGAAATTATGCCTGTAAAAATAGGAATTGAACCAAGCAGCAATGAATTATTAGAAGAAATTTTGAAAAAGAAACTTTCCTATCACAACATAACAGTCGACACAAATAAAATAATGGAGGCTTTAATCCAAAATCAAAACGGAGCACGCTATTCAAATAGTGATATCGAAAGTTTTGTAAATAGTGTTATTCAGGAAACTAACCAGCCCAAAGAAGCTGACTTTATAGAATTTATAGAAGACGGATGTATTTTCCCCGGTATAAGTCCGAAGAACATGAAATATTTTTACGAATTTAAAAACTCACAAAAAGAAAATATAGGAAAAGAATGGAAGGAGCTTGCATAAGCTCCTTCTTTTTAAAATCTAAAAATCCGTGTCATATAAAAGTGATCTGTATAAATAATCACTTGTGCCGCCATCATAGTCAGAATCATCGTATTTGTACAAATCATAACCTTCCGTAGTTTTTTGTTCCAATCTATCTAGTTCTTTGGTCAATTCCTCCAGCCTTTTTTCATCTTCTTGAGTT
The DNA here is from genome assembly GCA_944322975.1 of Candidatus Gastranaerophilales bacterium. Lineage (GTDB taxonomy): Bacteria > Cyanobacteriota > Vampirovibrionia > Gastranaerophilales > Gastranaerophilaceae > Limenecus. The sequence goes on along the minus strand of CALUQS010000037.1, from coordinate 12,416 downwards.
ATTCCTTCAGAAAGGTTAAGCTTAAGATCAAAACGGTGTGGAGCTTTCGCAGCATCGTCAAACTCACTTAAAGGTAAATTGGTTTTAATAAGAAAAGTTGTATAATAGTTTTTACTTACACCTTCAACTAACGTCTTAAATTCATTTATACAATCAATATTGTTTTCATTTGTTCGATCTGACAAAAGTTTATCTATATCCTTAAGATAGAGTATAGTTCTTGAACCTGTAAGTTTGTGAACATTTTGAGCAATATTAAGTTGTTCTGATATTTGATTTATAGAACTTTTAGGATTGTTTTCGTCATAAGTAAGTTCTACAAATTGCGCCTCTGACTCATTTTTTAACCATTCAATAAATTTATTTTTATCGTTGTCAAATGCCTTGCCATATATAAATATACCGTTACTAACAGGAACATCATGGGTTTTATTATCGAGTTTTAAAGGTTCAATAAAGGTGGAATTTACACGAACTTTTTGTTTGGAAATATTACTTATGCCCAATGCTTTTTTCTTATTTAATTCTATTGACTCTTCAAGAATCTTTTGCTTTTTGTCCAGAACTTTTTTTATTCTGCTGTATAGTCTTTTAGTGGCAATATTAACCTTGTTTTTATAATTCTCTGCTGCGAATATGCTCTCTAAAAAGCCTTCAGGATAACGTTCAGTTATTGCATCTCTGACTGAGCTTTCAAAGCCAAGCGTAAAGTGCAGTTTTTCAGCCAGATCATCCAAAACACTATCAGGAGCATTTAATGGATCAAATTTCTTTTTATCCCAGATTCTTGTTGCTGAAAACGAAGGAATATTTGATGCACCAAAAGATGGTGATAAAGATTTACTTCTCAATAGTATTTTGCAATATGCTTCTGCTTTATCATTATCATACGGGCTCTTTGTTGTATCATCAAGTTTTACGTATTCACGCTGAGAGACAAAAGCCCCTGTTTGACCGATATATTTAATTGCCTCGGATACTGCACGGCTGTCTTTTATATCCTGCATATTGTTTATTAATTTTGTTGCATTAAAAACGCCGTCAGGATATTTTTTGTTTTTTAACTCTAAAATCGAATCATCGATATTTTGATTATTAACAAGATTTTTTACAATCTCATCAAACGACATGTGTTTTAAATCAGGATTTTTGTATTGTTTTTTTGTTGTATTTGTTTGTGTTTCAGATACATTTGAAAGCTTTCTTAAATGAGACTCAATATTTTTAGCTTTAGAACGTATTTGTATATCATTATTGTTTTTTACATTTTCTAAAAGGTTAATATCTTGAGGCAGACCCCATTTGTCCAGTACAGTCATTGCTGCGTTTTTATATATTTCATTTTTGGAAAGAGGTTCTTTTAAAAGCCGAAAATTGTAATGTGAATGCAAAAACTCACGTGCTGTTAATGATGTTTTTTTATCGCTGTATAAAGCTGTATCCTTATCAAACTCAAGTATATCTTCGGCAACTGGCAGATAATATGGTGAATTAAGTTTTTTTAAGCTCTCCATTACATATAGTCTGGATTTATTATTCATACTGGTACGATAAAAATCTTTTAAAAGAATAAGGTTTTGAGGTTCATATACAAGTTTGTCTATTCTCGCTTGTTCATTATCCGACACAACTTTACGTGGGATTTTATTAAAAGAATCCGCAAGAATAACAGCAGCTTTTTCGGTTTTTCCTGCATCGTATAATGCATGCGAAATTTTATTAAGAATTTCGGCTTTATTTAACTCGGACTTGTAACGACCGGCATTATCAGCTTTATTCTTCCAGATTGTTTCTATATTAGAGCTGACTCTGCGTTTGATATTATCGACTCTGCTGTCTTTATCATTTTCAAAGGAATTATTTATAAAAGTATCAGTATAATTTTTAATGCCGTTAATGTTTTGAAGATAAACAGGCGGGGTTGATGAAAAACCCTGATTGTATCTGTGTGCACTATTAGAGAGATTTGTAGTAAATAAAATTTTCATAATTTTACCTATGCCTCCAAATTTATTTTATTAGTGTGAGATTCCAATACTTTTGCGTCATTTTCCAAACCCGCGTTTTTATATGCCTTGCTCATTTCTGAAAGTATATTTACAAGGTCATTTTTGCCGATTTCATTTTGTATTTTAGCTATCTGCCTGTTAAAACGGGGACGAAAATTTTCATTTACATCAGCGGTTGCTTTTTTCACTACCTCGTTTTCTAGTGACGCGTAATTTTCACGCATTTTGTTTTTTATTAAGATATCCAGATTGTCTGGATAAGATTTAAAAGATACTTTTAACATGGCTTATCAAATTCCTTTTTTATATTATTGTATACTGAAGTTCCGTACATAAAAGACAAAACCAGAAGCATAGTCGGATCACAGGTCATAGCACCTGCGGCAACACCTTGATGCAATACGTTAAGCAGCCGGCTGCCCGTGTTTACTGCCAGTGCCGCAGGAAAAATTGACTTTTTAATTCCGTCTCTTAACCTCTCAAAGGTTGAACGAACATAGACTATATCTCTGCTTTGGTCAGGGAATGTTTTTTCCAGCTTATCAAGTACTTTTGATATTTCCAGATGAAGCTTTTTCGAATCCTCATTTTGTGCTGCAAGCATATCAACAAGCGATTCCATCTGTTCCATAATGTATTTATATTCCATAGCGGTTTGAGAATCATGCATTTGCAGCTGCATTCTTCCTGCAAGAATATTTGAAAGCATAGCCTCGCTTATCTGGCTTAATTTTGCTTCACTGCCGTATAATTTTTGGAATGAATAATCTACAAACTCGTAGAGTCCGACATCTTTTCCGTCGATTTTCCTTGTCAACCTTGCCGCAACATCATCGATTCTGTCTGACATATCATATTTTGTCTCTTCATCTTCACAGGCTTCTTTATATTTTGTGCTCAGCCACAACGGTTTTAGCTTGTCAAGAAGTTTATTTAAATCCTCGTCCGTGTATTTATTAAGAATATTAATTAAATAATCATCTCTGTCTGGCAGCATCTGTACAATTCTTGCGCCTGTGCTCTGACCGGATAAGTTTTTATTAATGACAGAGGAATCTGTATTTTTATTTCTTACATCCTCAATAAAAGTATCTTTAAATGCTTCAAAGTTAGAATCAGCTATATTAACTTTATCAAATACATTTTTGGCTAACTGTTGTTTTTTAGATAACACCGGCACATCATTAACTAAAAAATTAAGAAAATTCTGTGTTATAACACGATTAGCCACGTCATCTGACATAAGTTGGCGTGCAAAAAACGCTTTTTGCTCAAGCGGCAGACCTGCTGCTGAATATAAGGAATCCATCTGCCCCAATGTATTCATAGCTTTATATAAACCCGAATTTTTTAATTCTGATATTAATGTGTTTTTTTGTTCAATATCAAAAGCTTTTTCTGGTAATATTTCCGACTCGACATAGGGTGTAATCAACTGTTTTAATTTATTAAACGATTCGATCAATAAAGCAGAATTTTTGTCGTAAAGCGACTGCGAGATGTTGTCCAACTCATTATAAACAGAGAGATAAGTCTTTTTGTCCGCCTTATTGAGTAAGTTATTTGTTATATTAACAATTTCATCAATATCCTCAGGTTTCATATACAGTGGATTTTGTCTGAACTTTGATGAAAATTCTTTTTTTTGCGTTTCAACATAAGCTTTATACTCAGTTTGGTATGTAGTATTTTTTTCTGGCAGATTTTCGTTTAAAAAATATTCATCCAGCCTTTGTTCAAAGTATTCATCTAAATTTCCGTTGGTTTGATAAATATTTTTAATTTTTTCTGTCAAATCACTGTCTATATAACTGCGTTCACCTTGCGCAACGTCATATGCACTTTTTAATTCTGTCTTATAAAAATTATTGTACAACTCAATGTATCGTCTCGGGTTCATTGAGTGAATTTTTTCAAAGACCGGAGAATTCTCCTTTTCTTTTTTATATAAATACCAGCCGGGTTTAGCGTATTTTGTTTCATCAGATATTTCTCCAAAATATGACCCGCTTAAAAGATTTTCATCATATTGAAATATTGAAGAAACCCCTTTTTTTAAGGTATTACCACTTTTGTTAGCATTTTCTTTTTGATATATGAGAGGCTGCGCGCTAAAAGATACAATACCTTTATTATTGCCTGAACCCGGGGTATAAGCCCGGTTTCGTATAACTAAAGATTTTTGGTTTAGCCCTGAATAATTATTTATACTATACGGTCTGATTGCAAGGATGGACATATTATATCATCCCGCTGAAATCATCAAACCCGTTTCCGTCAAATCCGCCAGCGTCAAAACTGTCACCGTCTCCATCATTACCTTCAAATGAGGAATTGTCACCTGAATCAGAGTGAGAAACTGTATCTGCATAAGATGTATCATTGTGGTGAGAGGAGGCTTCTGCCAGAAAATCGTCCATATGCGGTTTGTTAATCAGATTGTAATCAGAAAGATATTGCGGGGCATTTTCTCTTATATAACCTTCTATAGGATTTTCCGCCTGATAAGTGATAAATTTTTGAACATCTTCGTAAGACATATGTCTGTCATGGATTATGTCGCTTAACTCATCACTCAGCGGAACATCGTGGGGATTTCCCGCGTGGTCTTTTACTTTTATAACCTCTCTTCCCCAGTAATCACCTTTGTTAGGAGATTCGTCATTAAACCAATCCATCACCTTTTCAAAAACAGAACGTCTGTCAATCGGAGTAAATCCAATCTCCGGAGAGTCAGGTCTTATATTATTGTAGAATTCCTCCGGCGGCATTCCGTGTTCCTTAATAAATTCTTCTCTCGGGATGGTTAAAGGATACTGTTTCGGAATAAACACAGGCGCGCTCGGATCGTAATAACCGGTGAAATTAACATCAGGTATTGCTACAGGGTCAAAATGTCCATCATTATAAACAGCAGACATGCCTGTAGATTTGTCCATAAATATACCGTTTTCAGGATCTATATATTTTCCCTGGGTAAAGTTAATATCTATGCCTTTTTCAGGATTTTTAAACACCCCGTTTATCGGGTCTTTAAAAGTAAATCTGTCATTAGAAAGATCGATGCCTGCATTATGCGCAGCCTCATCGTCAGCTTTGAAATCATTTACGTGCCCGAGATAAGTTCCGTCAGAAAGGAATATTTCCTCAGGATTCTGGTGTTTTGTAAATGCAATCGCAGAAACAACAGGAATAGCAGCAAGTGCGGCAATTCCTCCGCCGGCAAGAACGTTATTTAACATATCCCTTTTAGATATACCTGCCTTAAAAGATACATTTGTATTTTTTTCAAAAGTATCAGTCACTGGTGATGAGGTATAGTTTAGTGCGTATGTATCAGCCTTTTTAGAAAAATTTCTGTTAATAGTATTATTATAAAGACCATTCAATGTAAAATTTATTTTCATATATATCTCCTTGTTTGTTTTATATTACAACCTGTCAAACGGACTTTCATAGTCAGAAATACAATATTCTTCCTCATAAAAATAGTTGTTTGATTTACCTGACATATTTTTAAGATGTTCAAGACGGGCATTTATTTTTTCCAATTCTTGTTTTTCTTCAGCAGTTATGCCGTCTTTTAAAAATACTGTTTGTGAAAATCTGTGTTTTGATATTACCGCTCTGTCAAAGCAGTCTAAAGGCATGTCTGTTGAAACAACAAATGTTGTATGATAATTTTCATTTGAATTTTCAATAAACTGTTTTAATTCATTTATACAATCTAATGATTCTTCATTATGTGTGTCTGTTAACAATTTGTCAGCGTCCTTAAGATAAATTATGGAATTTTTGTGAAATTTATCATAATAAGTTTTATTAGTTTTTAAAGCATCTCCTATTTTATCTATAAATTGTTCAGGTGATTCCGTATATGAAATTTCACTGTAACCGGCTTCAGCATCAAGTGCCTGTGATTTAATCCAGTTAACAAACTCATTTTTATCTTTTGTTTCTGCACTTCCATATATAAGTATACCGTTTGCAAGAGGATAAGAAGATTCTTTGCTTTCATTAACCAGCTTAAACGGTATTAAAAAATTTTGTCCGAGTCTGTTTTTTTGTCTGACAATATTGCTTTCTCCGAGAGTTTCTTTTTTTAGAAGTTCTATTCTTCTGTTAAGCAGGTTTTCTTTTTCTTTCAGTATTTTTTGAACCCTTGGTTTTAAACGGCTTTTTGCAATATTTTGTTTGGCTTGTCTACCTGTTGTAAAAAAACCGACAGGATATTTTTCCTTAACAATTTCATCAATATCATACATGTGAAAAATTTCTGCATATTCGTCAAGAGTTGAATTTGATGCATTAAGAGGATCAAAATTTTTCATCCAGATTCTTCTGGTAAACCAACTATCCTCTCCAAATGAAACATTTTTACCTGTTTTTATAAAAGTGTCAGCAGTCGCAGGTTGTGACAGCAAAGACAGGCCGCCGGCTTGTGTGTTTCTGGCTATATTGGAATGCCAAACTATGCCGGTCGATAAATTAATTTTCATTTAAAATAACCCTTCTCTTCTTAAATTGTTTGTTTAAAGTTTCTGAATATTTATATTTGCTACTTAAATTATAAAATATTAAGAAAGTTTTACAAAAAATTAAAGATATGTTTAGGAGACAATTCTCTCTAAACTTCTGGCAAATCTTACAATGGGTTTTTCTTCATACCAGTTTATTGAATCAACAAGTATAGTTTTGCAGCCCAAAAATTTGCCAAAAAGTATGTCTGTCAATGGTCTGTCACCTACCATAACCATTTTTTTTGAATCAATACCGTTTTCTTTTAAAAATGCTTTAGATACATTTGTACGCGGCTTTTTGGCATTTGCAAGTATCGGGAAATCTATCTGATTAGCTGCTTTAGAGATATATTCAAGATTGTGGTTGTTTGAGATAATCAACAAAGAGAAATCTTTTTTTAAATTTTCAAACAATTTAATTGTTTCAACGGCAAATGTAGCGGATTTTGACTTCATAACCGTGCTGTCAAGGTCAAAAGCTATTACTCTGATTCCTTCATCTTTCAGGCGGTCATAGTTTATTTCATATATTGTTTTCGCTTCATAATCAGCTTTTATTATCATCTTACGTTTTTAATCCCTATTGTTCTTGCAATTGCATACCTGTAGTTTTTAGGCTCGTTGCTCAATTTTACCCAGATTTCGTCATTTGTGTTGCCGACTTCTTTTTCTTCGTCAAGGGTAATATTGTATATTTTTTCAATTGTAGTTTCAAAACACTCTGACGGTGTGATTATTTCAATTTTATCATTTAATAGAATTTTGTTTTTAATTTTAATTTTGTATATATTGTCATTGTCTTTTTGTGATTTCTCCCAGACTTCAAACAAAAAGTCAGCTCCGGCAAGCCCTTTTGATATATCATAGCTGTAGCCTTCGTGATCTTGTTCATCGAGATAAAAACCGGTAGTATAACCTCTGTTACCTATTTTTAACAGTTCATTCATCATTAAATCAGGGTCGGGCTTTTCCCCTTTATAATAAGCATCAATAGCGTGTCGGTATGCCTTTGCAACAGCAGAAACATAGTATAAACTTTTGGTTCTTCCTTCTATTTTTAAAGAATCAACGCCTGCTTCTATAAGCTGCGGCAGATAGTTTATAAGCGCAAGATCTTTTGTGCTTAATATATGGGTGCCTCTTGCGGTTTCTTCTATTTCGTAATACTCACCCGGGCGTGTTTCTTCAAGAAGTTTATATTTCCATCTGCAAGGCTGTGAACAGCCGCCGTGATTGGCTTTTCTTTCTCCGTGTGTCATATAGTCGCTTAACAGGCATCGGCCTGAAAGTGAAACACACTGCGCACCGTGAACAAATACTTCCAGCTCAATATCCGGTACGTTTTTTCTTATTTGTGATATTTGTTTTATGGATAATTCTCTTGCCAGAATAACTCTTGAAACCCCAAAGTCGCGCCAGAATTTGACTGCTTCCGAGTTCAGAGTATTTGTCTGGGTGCTAATATGTATATCAATATCAGGCAATTGTTTTTTTATAATGTTTAAGATACCAAAATCGCTTATAATAAGCGCGTCAGGCTTTGCATCTTTGATTATGTCAATATATGTATACAGATTTTTTATGTCATCATCGTAAGCATATATATTTAAAGTCATATAGACTTTTTTTTCATATGAATGAGCAAGTTCAATGGCTTTTTTAAGGTTGTCAGCAGTAATTACATCACCCTTGCGCATTGTTCTTAAACTAAAATCGACCATACCCATATACACAGCATCAGCACCGTAGTTTACAGCATAGTCAAGTTTTTCTATATTGCCGGCCGGCAAAAGTAATTCGACTTTGTTTTCCATGATGTTTTTATTTTAGTATAAATAATATTTTTGCTCTACCCTTGAAATCATATTACGTGCGTGTTAATATGACTTTACAATACACTTAAAGTTTTATAAAGGTGGTGAAAACTAAATGCCAGAAGTTAAAGTCGGTGAAAACGAAAGTATCGAAAGCGCTTTAAAAAGATTTAAGAAAAAAATACAAAAAGCAGGTATTTTGTCTGAAATCAAAAGACGCGAAACTTACGAAAAACCAAGCATAAAAAGAAAACGTAAATCTGAAGCTGCACGTAAACGCAGAGTTTAATAATTATTAAGATTTGCAATGAATATAACTAAAAGACCTCTTATATTTAAGAGGTCTTTTTTAGTTTATTAGTTTAGATATTTTTATGTTTCTTTATTATATTATCCATAGTGCGGAAAATCTTTTCTGTAATTTCCTGAATATAAGCGCTTGATACAACGCCGTTCATAACTATGTCCGCACACTGCATGGCAGGTCTTATGTAGGTTTGAGCGGTAGAATTAACATTTTCAAACTGCATATCGGCAGCTTTGCCTGTTTTCCCTCTGGATTCTGCTCTTCTGTACCATCTGTCTTTTATTATTTCAAAAGGAGTGAACACATAGACTTTTATGTCCATGATATCTCTGATTCCTTCATTAAGGACATACAAACCTTCGTTGACAATTATTTTGGCCGGCTTTTTTAAAACACCGTGAGGAAAACTTTCGCAGGTTGTAAAGTTATAATCAGGGCTCCTTACAGCAGAACCGTTTTTAAGGCTAACAAGGTGTTCTTTCATTAAATCAAGGTTAATTGCCTTTGGTGTATCAAAACTGTAGCCCTGTGCAAAAAAAGCTTCATAGCTTCCGGCGGCCTTAAGCTCTTTTGACCAGTCGTGATAGTAGTCATCGCAACATACAATAGTGTATAAATCGGTTCTTTCCTCTGCAATACAGGAACGTATTGCGTTTTGAACAAAAGTTGTTTTTCCGGAGGCAGACTCACCGGCAATGCCGATAAGAAAACGTGAGTTCGGGGTGTTTAAGGCACGGCGTGCCGTATTAAAAATAACAGATTCTTTTACATTAAGAAAAAGCGGGTGTTTTTGCTTTTTATCTTCTTCAAGAATTTTTTTTAAACTCTCAACAATCTCAACAACTATAGGAATTGTTGATGTTTGGGTCTGTTGTAAAGTTTCTTGTTGTGTTAGTTGCATGCGATATTTCCATTCTTAATATCTATATTAGAATAAAACAACTTTAAATTCTCATATCTTTGTTTAAAATGTAAAAAAAATTAATGTTGCTAGTTAACAGCAAAAATATTAAGTATTCGTTATATTCGCTTGTGTCAGCGCAGCAGAGGCTCTTTTTTGTGGCTGCTTGTTAATCTTTTATGTGATTAATTTATAACTTACAGTGTATTTCAATATGTCTGGCTTTTCTGTAATATTAATGACGGTTGCTGTTTAGGCAGACATAATATACAACCATAAACTAATTGAATTATTGTTAAAATTCTAATAGAATAATTACTATGGAAAATCTTTCTGAAAAAATATCAACACTTCAAAAAAATTTTTACGACCTGAACAGTCTGTTTGAACTCAGCATAATAGCAACTCAAGCGGATTCTATAGAGGATTTAATAGAAAAAGTTACGGAATTTATTACACAGGGGCTGAATATCTCTGATGTAAGATTTTTTATTAACCATGACAGAGTCTATTACATGGTTGCAACTGGCAGTAATGATTCTCAGGATTATTTTCAATTTGAAAATGACGATGAAGGATTTTGGGAAGTCTTAAACAAAAACGAATTTATAAAAGTCTCTGATTCCTCGGGGAAACCCATATATCGTTCTTTTTGGAACAAATACGACCTTGATAACCTGAAAAGCTCTTATTTTAAACTTTTTCAAAAAGATAACATGCCTTATTTTATTTGTTCATTAGGGGCAAAAGATAATAAAAACGAGTATTCTGACGACGATTTAAAATATCTGACGAAAATATTTAATTATATTGGGCCTATACTTATTAAATATATCAAGCGCAGAGATCAAGAAAATGATTTAAAGCGTCTGCAAAAGTCATTGCACAATATTTCTATTTTGTACAACATATCACAGGCCGTAAACTTTATTGATGATTTAAAACGACTTTTGCGTGTAATTTTGAATAAAGCGCTGGAAACTATCGATGCAGAAAAAGGCTCATTAATGTTGTATAACTTTACTGAAAATGTTCTGCAAACAAAGGTAGTTTACGGTCTTACAGATAAAAACCTGGAAACAGAAATTAACAACGGACTTGTTGAATGCAAAAAAATCAAAGTCGGCGAGGGAATTGCCGGCACTGTTTTTGTAGAAAAGAAATCAATAATATCTAACCTCGGACAAAACGACCCGAGATTTATTGATAACGGTCAGGAGCTGAATGTTAATTCTCTCTTGTGTGTCCCTTTGATTGCCAAAGGCGAGCCTATAGGTGTAATAAATATTACTAACAAACTCAACGGAAAACTCTTTAACAAACAGGATTTAGAGTTTATAGAGGCGCTTGCCAATCAGGCAGCCATTGCTATTGATAACGCAAAACTTTATGAACTTGCGACAAAAGACGGGTTAACCAAACTGTATATCTACAGACATTTTTATACACTGCTGGAAAATGAAATCAAACGTTCTTCAAGGTATAACCACGAGATGACACTTTTGATGATGGATATAGACAATTTCAAACAGGTTAACGACACATACGGACACCCTGTGGGCGATCAGGTCTTAAGAGAAATTGCTAACTGCATACAGCAAACAATCAGAAAAATTGATATAGCTTCACGATACGGCGGTGAAGAATTCACTGTAATTCTTCCTGAGACCAATATTAAAGATGCAAAGATTATCGCCGAAAGAATCAGAAAAAATATAAGCAAAATTAAAATCAACGTAAAAGGTGATATCTATATATGCCCGACAGTCAGCATCGGTATGAGCGAGTACCCTTCATGCGCGCTGGATGAACAAACATTGATAGAACTGGCTGATGTTGCGTTGTACAATGCTAAAAATAACGGCAAAAACTGTGTTTGTGAATACAACCCGAATACCGGTTGTATACTTTTGCCTAAAAGCGAAGACTAAATGCCACTCTAAATTTTGTCAGGTGAAACATTCCGCTGCTCTCTGAGTTCTTGAGCCACGGTCTTTTTCATTTGAGCAAATTCTTTAGCGTATTCCGGGTGTTCGCCCCAAAATGTTGCAAACCGTTCACTTCCGTTTGTTCTTGAAGAAACCTCGGAGAATGCTTCTTTTATATGCGGAAGTCTGTCCCACGCAATTTGAGATATCTGGCGGTTGAGTTCTTTAAATCTCCTGCTTAGCTCGCGGTTGCGCTCAATAACATCGTTTCTGTGTGCGGCATTGTAGTCTTTTGTTTTTTGTGCAATTTCTCTGTTTAGTTTTTCATCTGTTGTACTTAAAAGTTTGTGATAATTTGCTCCGAAATCAGGAATCCTTATCTTTTCCATAATCCACGCGAGTGCACTTCTGCCTTTTAGCCCGAGTTCTTTAGCTATTTCCTCAAGAGTTTTTAGCTTTCCCCAGCGCTCTTTTAAAAGGTAGAGTGACAAGTCTTCAAGAGGTGTTGTTTCCATTATTTTTTTTACATTAACTGATTTGTGTTGTATGGCAACTTGCGCAGGCAAAACTTCACTAAACTCATAAAACATATTCTGTGCTTTGCCCAGCGTTTTACATTCAAGTAACGTTGCGTAAGTTTTTAAATGTATATCTCTTAATGATTCATAAATATTGCCGTTGTTTTCAACAACACTGCTAACCTTCTGACGCATTCTCTGGGGTAAAAGTCTTAATCTTTTGTCATATATGTATTTAAGATTTATGTCTCTTGCTGCCTGAAACGAAGGCTTGCTGTTATTGATATTTCTATTGTTATTATATGGAAAATTTAGCATTATATTCATATTCGGCTAATACTTGTGAAAATAAAATTTTGTTAACATCAATTTAAAAATTTACATTATTTCATAATAACGCTGAATATAAGTTAATTTAT